>JAUWXH010000145.1 GCA_030616465.1 Planctomycetota bacterium
CGCGCCACAGGAGGCCCCGCGAGGCGCGACAGGGACCCCCGCGTGCGTTGGGCCGTGGAAAGCCAGGCGAGCAGGGCGCCGGTTCGGGCAGGCACGGCCCAGCGTCGCGGTGACATCGCCCATCGCGACCAGCGCCCCTCAGCGCGACGCTGGAGCGTGCCACCCCAAAAAATGGTCATGCCCCGGGCGGACGGGGACCCACTTTTCAGTTGCGTCGGGCAGTTGGGACCGCTACACTTCCTACGGATAATCGGGTGGACGTTTGGCACGCCCTGCTTATCCAACCCGACCGCCGATGTGTGGTGAGCGACTATGGGTTGGTTTGGCGACACGGGCGGACGGTGTCGCCGTGGTGGATACCCCGTTCTTCAAACGGCAACGGGCGTATCGAGATGTGGAGGTTATCCCCGATGACTAACTTGATTCGGCTCTCGAGTGGTCTGGCGCTGTTGTGCGCGCTGCTGCTGGTTTCCACGGCCGCGGCTCAGAGCGAAGAGCTGAAATCGGCAATGGAGCTGTTCGACCGGCAGGAGTACGTCGCCGCCCAGAACCTCGCCCTGAGCATCGACCGCGAGAAGCTGAGCGACGCCGAGAAAGCGGAGCTCGACCGGCTGCTGAAGGTTCTGCCGGAGGCGATCCAGGGGGGCAAGAAGGCCGAGCAGGACCGGGCGGACGCCGACCAGGCGTACGAGCGGGGTCGCTGGGACGAGGCGGACCGGCTGTACCGGGCGGTGCTGGCCAACAAGTACGCGACCACGGCGTTACGCACCGAGGCCAGCGAGCAGTGCAAGCGGATCGCGGAGAAGAAACAGTTGTCGGCAGCGGCCAAGCCGAAGGGGCCCGTTTCGGAGCAACCCGCCGGCCCGCCGGCCAAGCCCCCCGCCAAGCCCGAGCAGCCGGCCGCTAAGCCGGGTGCCCCGGCGGCCGAAGCCGCCAAGCCGCAAGAGGGCCCGCAGCGCCTGACGGTCGTGGATGAGATGCGGCTCCACGATCAACTGCGTTGGGAGCGGGCCGTGGCGAAGATGGAGGAACTCGCGCGTATTGCCCGACAGGCCATCGCTGTGGAGGGGTTCGACGAGGCCCGCCAGTTCGCGGCCCAGGCCCTGAACAGGATCGAAGCCGCGCGCATCTACGCTGAGCCGGTGTCCTTGTACGAGACCGCCAAAGCGCAGGCCCTGGCGCTCAAGCAGGAAGTGGACGACAAGTACGAAGAGTACCTCGTCAAGCTGGCCGCCGACGAGCGCGGAGAAATCATGAAGCGCCAGACGGAGCGCACCCGGTTGCTCGAGCAGCGCCGCCGGGAGAAAGTGGAGCAACTGTTCAACACGGCCCACCAACTGAGAATGGAGCAGCGCTTCGCCGAGGCCGCCGAGACGGTCCGCCAGATCCTCTATCTCGAGCCGGCCAACGTGAAGGCCGTCCACCAGCTCGAGATGGCCGAAGACTACGCCTTGCTCTACCGGCAGAAGGCCACGCATCGCGACCAGGTTCGGCAGATGCAATCGGCGTTGGTCGATGCGCACGAGAGCTTGACGCCCTGGTCCTATGAGGTTCTGTATCCGCGCAACTGGGAGGAAATCACGCGCAGGCGCGCCGGCATGGAGCGCGGCTACGGCCGCATCAGCGAGGACGACGGGCTGAACCGCAAGCTCGAGGAGCTTCTGCCCGAGGTCCTTTTTGAAGAGCAGCCGGTCGAGCAGGTCATGGAGTTCCTGGCCGACTTGCACCAGGTCAACCTGGCCGTCGATTGGGAGGATCTGGAGGCCAACGGCATCGATCGCGATAAGGCCGTCTCGCTCAAGCTGCGCGACGTCACGTTCCACACCGTGCTGGACGAGGTGCTCAGTCAGCTCGGCGGCAGCGACGTGATGCTCGGGTTCTCGGTCGGAAGCAACCTGCTGCGCATCGCCAGCAAGGAGAAGTTGGACCGGGACAAGTTCACCGTGGTCTACGACATCCGCGATCTGCTGGTGAACGTCCCCCGCTTCACGAACGCCCAACGCCTTGATGCGACCCAGGCCCTCCAGCAGGTCGGCCAGAACATGAGCGGCGGGATGGGCGGCGGCGGCAGCCTGTTCAGCGAGGTCGCAGACGGCGCCATGAACAAGCTCGACCAGGGACTGGACGCCACGCTCATCATCGACGACCTCCTTGACGTCATCCGTCAGAACGTGGAGCCGGACTCGTGGCGCGAGACCGGCGGCGGGGATGCCAACCTGCTCGAGCTGAACGGTGAGCTCATCGTCTACAACACCTCCGAGGCTCATGAGCAGGTCACCGACCTGCTCAGCCAGTTGCGCGAAACCCGCGCCCTGCAAATCGCGATCGAAGCCCGCTTCCTCAGCGTGACCGACAACTTCCTCGAGGAGATGGGCGTGGACCTCGACTTCGTCTTCAACGCGGGCAGCGCGGACTTCGATCAGGCCTTTGGCGCCACCGGAGCGCCGATGATAGACCCGTTCACCGGTGCCGCGGTGCTGGTCCCGCGCGAGTTCTCGCGCATCGGCGCCTTTGCGGCCGCGCCCCCCTTTGGTACGCCGCTCGGCGTGACCCCGACCCCGATGCAGCCGTTCGGGCGGCCGGCCTTTGTCCCGCCCAGCGGTGGGGTCCTGCCCAGTATCAGCAACATGACCCCCATCCGGATGCAGCAGAGCACCCTCCCGCTGGTGAACCCGGGCAACATCAACACCGGCGTGCCGGGAACGCTGGGGAGTACCCCCGGGCTGCAACCGGCCCTCAGCATCGCCGGCTCGTTCCTCGACAACCTCCAGGTGGACTTCCTGATCCGGGCGACCCAGGCCAACCGGCGTTCGAGCATCGTCCAGGCCCCGCGCCTGGTGCTGTTTAACGGGCAGCGGGCCAACATCTTCGTCGGGACCGTGCGGACCTATGTGGCCAGTCTTCAGCCGCAGCTCGCCGAAGGCGCCGCCGCCTTCGCGCCGCAGATCTCGACCGCCTCCTCCGGGACCACCCTCGACGTCGATGCCACGATCAGTGCCGATCGCCGGTACGTGACCGTCACCGTGACGGCGACGCAGGCGAACCCGCCGCGGTTGGAACGGGTTGAGATTCAGCGGGCCAGCGGGAACTCCCCGGGGGCTTTCGTAACCACCCTCGAGCAGCAAAGTGCCACGGTGAACACCACCGTATCGATCCCGGACGGCGGTACGGTACTGCTGGGCGGGGTGAAGCTGGCCGGCGAGGTCGAAATCGAGGCGGGCATCCCGATTCTGAGCAAGATCCCGATTCTCAAGCGGGCCTTCACCAACGCCACCACCGTCAAGGACGTCATGACCCTGCTGATTCTCATGAAGGCCAAGATCATCATCCAGAAGGAGGCTGAGGAGGAGGCCTTCCCGACGCTCAGCCGCGTCGGCGCCGGATAGCACCGGGCGATCCAGTGACCGCGGATCGGCAGACCAAGCAGACACCACGCCCGTCGCGACCAGGCGACGGGCGTTTGTGTTCTCGCCCGGCGGTGCCGTGGGGCTGGTCGATTCTGTCGGCGGGCGCCTTGTCAGTGTTGCTTGTCGCGGGCCTGGCCGCCGATGGCCCGGTCCACACCGCGGTGCAGAGCAGGCCGTCCGGCAAGGGCGCTTCGTCGCCCGCCACCCGCCCGAGCGGGCCGACCGCTTTCCAGCCGGGCGTCACGATTGACTGGAGCAAGCCGGCCGTCCGCGTCAGTGGAAGCGTGGTCCTGCGCGCGGGGCCGCTCGAGTTCCTCGCTTGCTTCCCCGGAAAGGAGCACGAGAGCATCGTCCTGCTGGAGGCGTCGGCCGTGCATGTGTACATGGCCCTCGGCCTGATCGGGCTGTCGCCCGGGCAGCCGCCCACCTGGGATGAAGACCGCGGCGTCTTCCGCCGTCCCATCGGCGACCTGGTGGACGTGTCTTTCGAATGGGGCCCGGCCGACCGCCCCCAGAAGGCCGAGGCAAATCGTTGGCTGCGGGAGATCGAGTATGCACGCCCGCCGTTGTCACGCCCCTGGGTTTTTGCCGGTTCTCGGCGGTTGAACGATGGCACGCTCGCCGCCGACCACTCCGGCGCCGGCGTGGCGTTGGTGAGCTTCTCCGACAGCCTGCTGGCCCTCTCCCGCAGCCGCAGCAGCCGAGACGTGGATCTCTGGGTAGAAGCCAACGCGGACGCCATCCCGCCCGAGCGCACCCCGGTCCGACTCGTGCTGCGTCCGGCACGGCCGCGTCCCTACCGGCTGCGGCTCGACTTCCGCGGCGCGGCGTTCGTGGATGGACGCTATGTGGCCCCGGAGGATCTGGCCAACCTACTGTGGCTCGGCCGACGACCCAAGCCGGACTCTGTCTACACGATTCACGTCGAAGGGGCTCTGCAAAGCGATGTGACGCGCCTACGGCAGACGCTCACGGCACGTGGCGTTCCGGCGGAAGCGGTCCGTTTTGTGCGCTCGACGAACGCCTCCAACTCGACGCCCTAACCGTCCTCTTCCTCGTCGGATTCAGGCCGCTCCTGCGAACGCTTGAGGTGGCGGAGCTTCAGCAGGTCACGCACGCGCGAGAGCAGCTCGTTCTTGTTCACCGGCTTGCTGAGATAATCGTCCGCGCCCGATTCGCGGGCCCGCTCCATGTCGCCCACCTCGTTCAACGCCGTGACCATCACGATCGGAATGTCGCGGTGGCGCGGGTCGTCTTTCAGGACGCGGCAGACCTCGAAGCCGCTGCGTTTGGGCATCATGATGTCCAGCAGGATCAGGTCGGGCTGCTCGCGCTCCACCGCGGCCAGGGTAGCCTCCCCGTCGCGGGCGACCGAGACGGTCACCGGCAGCGCTTCGAGGTAGGCCTCCAGCAGTTCGAGGATCTGCGGATGGTCGTCCGCGATCAGCACCTTCGAGGGCGGAATCTGTTCTTCTTCAGTCGGCATCGCTCACCCCGCTAACATCCGGGGGTTCAGTTTCAGGCAAGCCGGCCGCTGATGCAAACCGTTTTGCCGGCGATTTGGCCCGCACGCGATGCCGCAGGAAGCGGGGTTCTGCCCGACGGCCGGGCCTCGCCCGGATTCTCCCGCCCACGCGGCACCCGCCGCCGGTCCCCACCTGCCCTCCAGATTGCGCCCGGCCGAGCTGACCGGCTGCGAGCTTGTCGGAAACCTGGCAACGGTGTATAGTGCTTAGTAGCTGGCTGGGTTCCTGCACGAGGGCCCCGGAGCAAGGTTCCTTCGGGCGGACATCCGGCAGTATGCATCGGGAGTATGATCATGCACTGGCCCCTTGGTAATCTCCGCCGGTCCGTGGCATGTTTTGCCCTGGCCGCAATGCTCTCGTCGTTTTGGTTGGGCGGGTGTGCCTCGGGCAGCGGTCTGCTGGCCACCCTCAACAGCCCCTTCACTTTCGTCGGGCGCAGCGACGGCGACACCGGCGACGGTGGCTCGGGCGACGGCTCGAACCTGTTCGATGGCGACGGGGGTGGCAGCGCCGATCCGTGCGCCGAGCCGCTGAACCGCAAGTTCGTGCGCATCTCGATGCGCAACATGGCCCCCAGCGACTATATCCACTACTTCCTCGTGTTGATCGCCTACGTCAACAGCGAGCTGTATCCCGATGGGGCCGTATGCCCCGACGACATCGACCTGTACACCTCCTTCGGCTATTTCGAGATTCCGGAAGGCACCGAGCGCGAATTCGGGAACTTCTGCATCGTCGGCCCGGCGCTGTTGTACTTCCACGAAAGCGGCCAGTTCCAGCACGCCGGCGGCATCGGCGGCGCGCAATTGGCCTCCGCCATCGCCCCTGCCCAGGGTACCAGCCCAACCTACGACGGCTTCTTCAGCAGTGCCGGAGCGCAGGTCCCCGTCCCCGACCTGATCATCTTCCACAACCCCGGCACCGCTGAAGGAGCCCAGCTCAAGATCAGTCGGAGCGATCCGAGTCCCTGCGCGCTCGAGACCATCGGTCTCGCCGATCCGGACTGCAATCAGGACGCTTTCTACTACGTGGACGACTTGGACATGGTCAGCAGCGGGTCGATC
>JAUWXH010000507.1 GCA_030616465.1 Planctomycetota bacterium
CCTGGTGTGCGTTCAGGATGATCGGTTGCCCGTAGCTGGTCTAAGGGAACCGACATTTACGGCAGGCTCGAAGGCGGGCCGACTGGAAAACGAGGAGGTAGTAGCATGCGTAGCAGAATCGTGGTTGGTGTAGTGGCGGCCAGCCTGCTGCTGGCCCCGGCCGCGTTGGCCGATGAGTTCCTGTTGATCCCAGACTCTACCGCAGACGCCGTCGGGATGTACGACCCTTACGACGGCACGTATCTCGGCGACCTGATCCCGCCGTTCGACAGCTTCTCGACGCCGATCAACGCGGCGCCGGGCCCGGGCGGCTACATCTACGTGTCCGACCAGGTCGCCGACTCGGTGTTCCGGTTTAACATGGACGGCAGCTTCTTCGACGTCTACGCCGATGCCAGCGACGGACTGAACAACATACGCGGGATTGACTTCCGCGGCGGGCACGTGTTCGTGACCAGCGGCGACGACTACGTGGCCGAGTTCGACGGGCCGCACAGCAAGGTCGGCAACTTCATCCAGGACGGCTCCGACCCGTTCGACATCCTCTTTCTGGAGGACGGGCGGTCGCTGCTGGCCGACATTCAGGGCACAAGCGACAATGTCCGGCTCTACAACTACGACGGCTCATTGGCGTACGAGCTCTTCTCGGTCAGCTTCCCGGAGCAGATCCAGTTCGACGGCCTGTCGCCGGGCGCGTTCTTGAACGCGTCATTCTCTGGCAACGTGGTTACGGATTTCGATCTCGACGGCACTATCTACGAACAGACGCCCTGGAGCAGCGGGCGTGGTGTATATCGTCTGGGCAACGGCAACCTGCTGGTGACCGACGGCAACGGCGTCTTCGAGATCGAGCCCGGCACCGGCAACATCATCGAGCAGGAGTACGCGGGTTCGGCACGCTTTATCGAGTTCGTGCCCGAACCGGCTTCGCTGACCCTGCTGGCTTTCGGCGGTCTGGTCGCGCTGCGGCGCCGCTAGTCGTCGGCAAAGACGAGCGTTCGAGCCCGAAACGGCCGTGGGAAGCCCGCGGCCGTTTTGCTTGGGGGGACCGCCCACCCTCTTCACGGCAGCCAGGCGGGAGCTGCGAATGGCAACCGCAGCGGTGAGCTGGGGCTGGGGGCCGCGTTCAGCTGAGGGATTTGCCGCAACGGGGCGTAAGGCTCGCCCGGCAAGCGGCTGGCGCGCTACCGCTAAGTGCTTGATGCGTATATAATTAGCTGCGCACGGGCGGTTTCGCCGCACGCGCGGGGCTGAGGTATGATGCGTGCACGCTGGACCGCCGGGTAGCGCGTATTTCCATACGGTTGCCCGGAGGCCTGATCCCCGGGCGGCAGTTCATCCCGGGTCCCAACGACGGGCGAGTCCGAGAGGAACGTTCCATGAAAAGCGAGCTGTTGCTTGGCGACGAAGCCGTAGCGCTGGGCGCCATTCACGCCGGGATCGCGGGCGCGTTCTCCTATCCCGGCACGCCGGCCACCGAGATCTTCGAGTGCGTCGCGGCGGTGACCAAGGGAGCCGGTAACGTCTCCGCCTGTTGGTCTGCCAACGAGAAGGTCGCCTACGAAGAGGCCCTGGGGATGTCGTTCGCCGGCAAACGGGCCGTCGTCTCGATGAAGCACGTGGGGCTGAACGTGGCGGCAGACCCGTTCATCAATTCGGCCCTGACGGGGGCCAACGGCGGGCTGGTCCTGGTCGTGGCCGATGATCCGGGCATGCATTCCTCGCAGAACGAACAGGACAGCCGCTTCTACGGCGAGTTCGCCCAAGTCCCGGTGCTCGAACCGTCCAATCAGCAGGAATGCTACGACTTCACGCGCGAAGCCTTCGAATTGTCCGAGCGCATGAGGCTGCCCGTGCTGGTCCGGATCGTCACGCGGCTGGCCCACAGCCGGGCGAACCTGCGCGTGAATCCGCCCGCCGAGGGCCACAAACCGCCCCAGCGCCCGGCGCCGGCCCCACGCGACTGGACGCTGGTTCCGTCGAACGCCCGGCGGCGATTCCGGCACCTGCTCGACGTGCAGGAGGTAATTCAACAGTACATGGAACACTCGCCGCTCAACCAGCTCATGCTCGCGGGCCGCCGCGGGATCATCACTTCGGGGATCGCGTATAACTACGTGCGGGAGGTGCTCGGCTGCGACGGGC
>JAUWXH010000478.1 GCA_030616465.1 Planctomycetota bacterium
GGACGATCCGCACGCCCCGGGTCGGCAGACCGCTGCCCCACGGGCTGCCCCCCTTGAAAAGCCCGCACCACGTCAGCCCGTTCTCCGGCGAGACGTAGAGGATGTTGTGGTCGATGGTCAGTCCCCCGCCCATGACCGGCGACAGGGCCAGCAGGCACAGGCCATCCATGATGACGTTGTGGTGCACGCGGAGGTTCATCGGCGTGGTGCTGTCGAACTCGATGGAGTCGTCGCCGCAGTTCTGGATGAGGTTGTAAGCGAACTCGCTGGCGTCGGCCGGCGAGTTGGTGCCGTTGCCCCGCGGCTGCAGGCCGTCGGAGCACTCGTACAGCCAGTTGTGGCGGCAGATCGACCGCGGCCCACCGTAGTTCATGAACACCGCCGCAAGGTTGCAGTGGTACAGTCCTCCCCAGTACTTCGGGCACCATTGGTAGGAGGGGTAACAGCCGAACTCGCAATGCTCCACCGTCAGGCCGCGGGACGTGCGGTTGGCGCGTCCGATCGGCCGCTGGTCGCGTGAGTCGTGCGGCGGGACCCGGACCGAGTCGGGCAGACAAACGCCCATGAGCGTCCCGCTCATGTAGCAGTCGCGGACCGTCACCTCATTGCCGTGGACGACCACCGAGGCCCCCACGCCCATGTGCAACCGGAGGCCCTCGATGACCACATGGTCGGCCCGCACGACGATGTTGGCCAGCGTCTTGGAGAACAGGTGCCCGCTGCCGGGGACCCAGAAGCCGGTGTCCGGGTTGCAGTAGGGCTCTTGGGAGAACTCCGGCTCGGCGGTCGAGTGGCCGCCGGGGCGGTGGATTTCGATGGCCGCCGCGTTGGGGTCGGCCCCGCGCTCCAGGCGAACGTAGAGGGACCCGTCCTGCCAGGCGAAGCCCTCCGGTGCGCAGGGCTGGAGGGCTTTCTTGTAGATGTTGGGGAACTCGAACATCTTCAGGTGCGTCAGGTTCCCGTAGTTGACGAGGTTCCGCGTGCCGGCCATCACCCACCACACGCGGTTGGGCACGGCGGCCCGGTACAAATCGCCCTCGACGAGCTCGAACTTCAGCCTCTCCTGGCCGGGCGGAACGGCACCGCTGAGGGTGGCAGTCCCACCATTGGCGGCTCGTAACGTGATGGGCTTTCCTGGTGTTCCCCCGCGGGTGATCACCAGGTTCTGGTAGTACACGCCGTCCTTCAGCACGATCGTGTCGCCCGGCGCGGCCGCGTCGAGTGCTTTCTGGACGTCGTCCGCGGGAGTCAGTGTTACGGGCATCGGGTCGCGCGGTTGAGGTTCAGCTCCGGTCTCCACCTGGAGCCGGCCGAAGCGAAAGTGCGATAGCCACGGCGGCCTCATCGGGGTGATCCAGTAGTAGTCGCTCGCCCGCTCCTTCCCGCGTGGCGCGCGCTGCCGTTCGAACTGAACCTCCACCGTTTTTGCCTGCCCCGCCGAGATGCCCAGCGCCGCGGCCGGGCACTTCACCACGACCGTCCACACGCCGTCCGCGTACGTGTTGCTCACCAGCGCCGGCTGCAACCGGCCCTCGATCATCCCTTCCCCGTTGACGACGAGAGAGCGCTGCGGATCCCCGCGCAACATCCCAAGCGGGATCCACGATGGTCTTGGTTCAAGCTTGGCGGCAAGGGAACGTTCCTCGTCCCCTGCCTCCACCACGACGGCCAAGCGATCCGTAATCAGCGGCCCAGTCGGCTCGGCCGCCTCGAACCGCACGAGCAGATCACCCCCACAGCGCGCCAACCGCACCCGGGTGGCCAGTTCGGGCGTCCTCCCGTAGTTCCCCTGCACCAGCGTCGCCGCCGGCAGGGCCGCCCAGGCCGCGGCGTCGGCGGGAACCGCCGCCACGGTGGTCACTGTGTAAGACGGCGTCTTTCCCAGCCACCGATGGGCGAGATCCGCTTGCGTGAAGAAGGGCGCGAACCCCTCCTGCATCCAGACGACGCGGCGGCGGTAGATGTTGGTCTCGTCCTTCGGGCACGCGGCCAGCGCCTCCTGCAGCAGCTTCTTCAACGTGCCGACGACCTGCGGCGTATACGTCTCCCCGTACATCTGGTCCGGCGGGACGTAGCACTCATCGAACTGCCGGCTCCACCTGACGTTCTCGTACCGATCGATGACCGTCGTGTAGACTTTCTCCATCGTCTTGCCGGCCGGGCCGAAAAAGGTCATGCACTGGTCGCGGAGCAACGCGTCCACATCGGCATTGCGGTCCCACATCAGGCGGTGCCAGAGCCAGGCCATGACGATTTCGTACTGCGGCGGATTATAGCCGGCAGAGACGTATTCGCCCCCGGAGATGGCATACGTGTCCTGGAGCCATTTCTGCAGATTATGCGGGAAGAAGAGCGGCGCTTCCGTCCACTGCTTCGGCCAGCAGAAATAGTTCCAGACATACAGCCGCTCGCGCTTGCCGCCCAGCTTCTTACTCCAATCCCGGATCAGTTGCACGTTCCGCTCGTGCCAGTACGG
>JAUWXH010000123.1 GCA_030616465.1 Planctomycetota bacterium
CCCACCCATTTGTAGGCCCAGGAAGCAGATGCGCACTGCCAAACCCATCAGCAGCCCCAGCAGGATCTCGGCCCCCATCGCCAGGGCCAGCCCGCCGGGCGTATCGGGCAGGTCATGGTGAATCTCCACAAACGGGGTGACGAGGGCGGCCAGCCCCATGACAAACAGGGCGCGCAACCTCACCGACATCCACAGCGCGCCGAACAGCGGCTGCATCATGATCATGGCGCCCAGACGGGACGCGACCATGACAAACACCGGCAGCTTCAAGTAGTGCGCGATCAGCTCGTATGGCATCAGCGCTCAGCCGTTCCGTCGCACGTGTGGTGTTGACTACACAGAAAGCGTCCCACCCCAGCTCCACTCAACCCTTTGAACACTCAACAACCTCCCCCTCACCAGCCCGCAAACATGCTGCGCATGAACTCAACCATGCGCCCGGTCAGCCACGGCACGAAGAAAATCGCGGCTCCGAACATCGCTATAATCTTGGGTGCAATGCTGAGTGTCTGGTCCTGAAGCTGCGTGATGACCTGAACCAGGCTGACGAGGATACCCACGACGATGCCGGTGGCAAGCACCGGTGCGGCGAGGATCAAAGCGGTCAGAAGCGCCTCGCGTCCAAGATCCAAGGCCACAGGTAGGTCCATTGCTCAGGCCCCTCTAGGCTACACTCGCCAACAGCGAACCGGCAACCAGATGCCACCCATTGGCCAAGACAAACAACAACAGTTTGAAGGGCAACGAAATCAACACCGGCGGCAGCATCATCATGCCCATCGACACCAGGACCGTGGCGATCACCATATCGATCACGAGAAAGGGTAGATATATCCGGAATCCCAGAACGAACGCCGCCTTGAGCTCGCTGAGGAGAAAAGCAGGGACCAGAGCCGTCATGGGCACCTCTTCCCTGGCGATTCGCTCGTTTTCCCCCACCGCCCGCTGCGCGGCGTACTCGTACATCAGGTACACGTCCTGCTCGTTCCCGGCGGCCTCGATCTGGTTGAACATGAAGTGGCGCAGCTCGCCGCCGGCTACGGACAGCGCCTCGAGCTGGGGGAGCTCGCCTTGCAAGTAGGGATCCACGGCCTGTTCGCGGACGCGTTCCCAGGTGGGCGCCATCACCAGTAGCGTCATGAACAGGGCCAGGCCAATGAGCACCTGCGAGGGCGGCAGCGACTGGGTGCCCAGCGCCTGGCGCAACAATACCAGCACGATGAGCATACGCACAAAGCAAGTCATCATCAGGACGATGCTCGGCAGAACGGTGAGCACCGTCAGCAGGACGAAGATCTGTAGCGTTGAAGTCAGTGACTCGCGGCTGGTCGCCCTTGGCAGCCAGTGGCTGACGTCAGGGATGTGAATTGGGTCGGCGACCTGGGAAGGACTTGCTTCGCTCGTCGCCGATTCCTGTGCTGCCGCTGGCTGGACTCCTCCACAGATCAGAGCAACGCCCAGCAGAAGCGATGCGGCACGGCGGCGCCGGTGGGCACCAATCCAGGCTGGGCTACATGCCTTAGTGTGGTGATCCGCTCCGCGGATCATCGCATACTCCATTACGATCTCGGACGGCTCCGCCGCCCGTTGCATCCGGCAGGCGCCTCAGGCTCCGCCGACGGCGGCACGAACGCGGCGGATCGTACCGGCCAGTCGCTGCTTGACGTCGAAGAGTCGCGTTTCCTCCGGAGTTGTCGTCTCGCTCAGGCCTTCGTCGCGGCCGTCGTAGCCGGCCGCCTCGCGCTCCAGGCAACGGGAAAACTCGCGCGTGTGACTGTCGGCCTGTTGTTCGGCGGCTTGGCCGGCCAGACGCGCGGCCGCGTCCGCGTCGTCAACCACGTCGAGCGCGACGAGAGAGTCGTTGCTCATTCCGACGAGCACCACACGCGGGCCGACGCGCACCAGGTGCAGGGAATGCTTCGGCGAGAGGGCGGTGCGGCTGATGATCTCGATGAGGCCGGGCCGTTTGACGCGGCGGGAAAACGGGCCGCGGCCGCCGGCTACCACCCGGTAGCCCCAGCCCAGCAGGATGATGAGGGCCACGACGGCCGCCAACGATCCGGTCGTGCGCAGCCAGGACGAACCGCCTGGATCATCCTGCTGGCTGGCGCGCAGGAATGATCCGCCGGACGGCGAGCGTCGCAGCAACTGGCTGGAGGTATCGTGTGTCGCCGCAGGGGACGCGGGTTCATCGCCGCGTTGCGGCAGCGTGTCGGCGGCCGAGGCAGGCTCGCCATCGGTGGGCAGCGTGACTTCCACCGCCGACCACGCGTCGTCGTGCGGCCGGGCCAGCATGGTACGGGCCGGGTGGGCGTTGTCGCCCGGCTCTTCGGCGACGGCGGCAGCGCGCCCCGTCGCAGGCCGCTCGTCCTGAGCGGGCGTCGGGAGGCTCGCGAGCGCGGCGAAGACTCCCATCGCAGCCATCCTTGGCCAGCCAATTATCATCACGCGGTTTCAAGCTCGGGAATCGGACTCAGAATGTCGTTGATGCGCACGCAGAAGTTGTCGTTGAGCACCAGCACCTCGCCGCGGGCAACCAGTCGGTCGTTGACGTAGACATCCACCGGATCGCCGGCGAGCTTGTCGAGCTCGACGACCGACCCGACGCCCAGGCGAATCACGTCCTCGATGTACATCTGCGTGCGTCCGAGCTCGATCTTGACATCGAGCTCGACGTCGTCGAGCAGGTCGATCTTGCCGAATTCGGCGGCCGGCGTGGCACCGGTCAGGTCCGGTGGGTTGAATGCTTGCGTCGTCGCCGCCACAGCGTCCATCCGATGGTCTTCGCCCGAGGATGGGGCCGCGTCAGCCGATGCTGAAGCGGTCTCGTCGACTGCGTTCAACTCAGCTTCCTCGGGCGCGGTCGCCTTCTCGGGTTCGGCGTGGTCCGTCGACGGCTTGCCGTCCTCCTGCTGCTCGGCGGCCTGGAGCGCAGCTTGTGCCTCGGCGTCCAGCTCCGGCGACGCGGCTTGTTCGTGCGACGTGGGGGGCGTCGCATCGGCCACTGCGTCCTGGCCTGGCTCGTGCGACGTGGGGGGCGTCGCATCAGTCGCCGCGTCCTGGCGTGGCTCGTGCTCTTGCGGTTTGTCGCTGCCGGGTGGTTCGGCCATGACCGTCTCACTTCCTTGTGTGCGTTGGCCTTCCTGGCTCGTGTTGTGGGGCAGGCATCAGCCGGACAGAATCGGAACACACCGCGGGATCAACACCCGCTCGACGAGGTCTTCATCCCCCAATATGGGCGTCAACGCGTGCTGCACCTGCATCCGCAGCGTCTTCAGCTCGTCCTCAGCCAGAACGCGCGGGTCCGCACTGCGAACGATGCGGGCCACGATGTCGGAGATCTCGCCCTTCCGCTCGGCGACCACCGCCTCGATCCGCTCTTTCTCGTGAGCTGGGACCTTGATCACGATGTTGAGGTCGTAGATGTAGAGTCGCCCGCTCTTGGTGTTGGGGGCCTTGAACTTTTCGAGCAGGACCACCTCGGCGCTGTCCGGCTCGGCCGTCGGGTTCTCGCCCTGCACGTAATGCTCGCCGGGCTCGCCGTAGGAGGCTTCCGGGCCGCTGCCGGAGAGTTTGGCGGCGGCGTAGAAACCGATCCCCTCGACGATCGCGACAGCGGCGACGATCACGAGGGTGGTTGGAATTCGCTTCTTTTTCACGGCGTCTTGGGGGGGCGCTTCGTCTGCCATGGTTCAGATTCCCCGGCCGATGATCCTGGAAGGAAACCCTGACTTGACAGATTATCGACGCTTGCGCCCTTGGGATTCACCGTCCCGCGCCGCCGACCGCGCGACCGCAGCAGTTATGAGACATTACGACAGTCCCGGGCATATCCTGCGCCGGGCGCGCAAGAATGGCCCCTCTCATCAGGGAGTCGAAAAGCTGCGCAGCGCCCGCCCGTACTCGATCGCCCGCCGAACCACCTCCTCGATTGACTCCCGCACGACGAGCTGATCACCGTTGAGTAGCGTGACCATTGTGTCGGGCGTCTGCTCGACGGTCTTGATCTGCTCGGCATTCAGCACGAAGGGTCGCCCATTGATGCGTGTGAGACAGATCATGCTGTCATGTCTCCCAGCCCGCGAGGCTGCACCGCCGCGGCGTCGCGCTCATTCTTGCGCCTAGCCTCGGGCATGGCGATCGCCCGCCCGGCCTAGCGAACCACCAGCAACAACTGATCGAGCAGATCGCTGCAGACGCTGATCACCCGGCTGGACGCCTGGAACCCGGTGCTGGAGGTGATCAGACCGATAAACTCGTTCGAGAGGTCCACGTTCGAGAGCTCCAGCGCGCCGCCGAGAATCCGCCCGGCACCGGAAGCTCCGGGGGCCGTGATCGTTAGATTGCCGCTGTTAGGTCCGATCAGGAACGAATTGTCCGTGTCGGCCAGCAACCCCGTCGGATTAGGAAAAAGGCCGAGAGCGACCTGCCCCAGCGTTCGGGACATCCCGTTGCTGAAGGTGCCGTTGATGGTCCCGTCCGCGCCCACGCCGAACCCGCTCAGCGTGCCGGGCGGGAACCCATCCTGCGCCGCCATGATGACGTTCGAGGTCTGCGTTGAAAGACCGTGAATCCCGCTGAAGTCCAGCGTGATCGTCAGCGGCGTGGCCGCGCCCGTACCGGAACGATTGATCGAGAACTGATCCCCGGTCACGCTGCGGAAGTTCCCTTCCGTATCAAACGACACCGTCCCGGTTCCCAGCGCGCGGGCATTGCCGCTCGAGTCGGGCGACTCCACGTAGAACCGCCAGACCGGCCCGGTGTCCAGCCTGGACTCCAGCGCAAACGTGAGATTGACCATCACCGGTGTACCGAGCGAGTCGTAAGCAGTGAACGCCGTATAGATACCCGACCCGTTGGCGTCCGCCGCCTGCGTGAACTGGAAGGGCAGCGGCACCGCGATGTTGTCGGTGGCGATGTCATTGGCCGTGATGGCGATACCGTTCTGCTCGCCCGCGTTACTGCGAACAACCAGCGTCCCGTTCTCCACCGTGACGCCGGGATTGCCCGGCACACCCTCCACGTCTTGAATTCCAAACACGGTCTGCAGCCAGCCGGCAAAGTCACCCAGCGTGGCGCCGTCGGTCCCGACGACGAAGGTCTGGGCCGGCAACGTGCGATCACCCTTGGTGACGCCGGAGACCGTGATCGCGTTCCCATCGGCAAACAGCGCCACCGCCGGATCGGTTGCGGCGCGCAGGTCCGTCAGGGCGGTGTTGGCGTCGGCCGGCGCGCCACCGCCGTTGACCAGCGCCTGCGAAACGGTTTCGGACCCTTGGGTAGACAGCGTACCGTCGGCGCTGAGGTCCCCGTCCATGGAGACGTTCTGGGTGGCGCCCACGACGCTGAGGGTGCCGAGCGGGATGGTCAGGTCCGTGAGCACGCCGGGTATGATCTGGAAGTTCTCGTCTACACCGAAGCCCCGGACGAAGTCCCCGTCGATGGTAACCAGCCGGTTGTCGGGGTTGACCGAGAAAGAGCCGTCGCGCGTGAAGACCTGTTGGCCGGAGGGTCTGCGCAGGACGAAGAAGCCGGCGCCTTCGACGGCCAGGTCGCTGACGATGCCGGTCATTTCGACCGACCCGGGCGCGAAGGAGCGTTGAATGGTCCCGACCAATGCCCCGCGTCCCAGTTGCGTCGGGTTCACGCCGCCGCTGGTCACGCTCGGCCCGTTGCCTTGCGAGAGCGTTTCGGAAAACTGCGTCTGGAAGAGCGTGCGGGAGCCTTTGAAGGCGGTGGTATTGACGTTGGCAAGGTTGTGGCCGATCGCGTCGATCCGCGTCTGGTTGACGTTGATCCCGCTCAGGCCCGTGTACATCGCCGATGTCAAGCCCATGATCAGACTCCAGGTGCGCTAACGCTTGCTACCCACACGTAACAGACAAGCACGCCACGCCAAAACGCGGCTACAGCCGCAGCGACGTATCCAGCGAGAGCCAGGCGGGCAGTTCCTGCGGCTCAGCCCGGCGTCGCGCGGTGGCGTCCGATTTCGCCCCGTCGTCGTCCGCGGCGGCCTGGGCGGTCGCCTCGTCCGGCGTGCCGATGGCCTCGAGCGCTTCGAGCGTGGTGATCCAGGTGACATCGTCGGCCCGCACCAACTGGCCGGTATCGAGCTCCAGCACAGCCACGCCGTCCGCGCCGAAGCGGACGCCGGTGACCACGCCCTCGATCGTCGCCACTGAGCCGTCCGGCGCGCTGAAAGTGGCCATGACGTACTTGCCGATCAGCTCGCCGGCCCCGGATACGCGCTGCTGGCGAGTCATCTGCTCGAGGGTTTTGGTCAGCTGGCCGGACAGCTCGATGCTGCGGATCTGCGAGACTTGGCTGATCATGTCGGCGGTTTTGGCCGGCTCGAAGGGGTCCTGCTGCTTCAACTCAGAGACGAGAATGCGAAAGAAATCCTTGCTCTCGAGTCCGCTCAGCCCGGACGCCGGCGTGGGACCGGCCGTGCCCAGAGTTTGTCCGATCGCGCTGGTCTGCATGGCAAACGCTCTACCTTGGCCGGGACCCTTCGGCTGCGCTCAGGGCAGGCAGG
>JAUWXH010000282.1 GCA_030616465.1 Planctomycetota bacterium
CGCGCGGTGGCCACGCACGCCGACGTCGTGCCGAACCGGGTGAGCTTCATCGATGCCTGGCGCTGGCTGCGCAGTCCGTGGGACCTGCCCGCTACGGAGGCCCAACCGCCGGCGGTGATCATCAACCCGCACCGCCCCGGGTGCTATGAACCCCGCGTCCGCAAACGCCGTCCGCCTGAGTATCCCGTGATGACAAGCCCCCGCGCCGAGTTGCGTAAAGCCTTGCTGGAGAAGTCACTTGCGGCTTAAGTTAATGCCATTCGGTCCTGACCCCCTTTTCTCCTTTTCTCACCGCGACAGGCTGGACCAGTCGCCGACGTAGCCAGTCAGGAACAGAAACTGGTTCTGCGTGATCACCGGGATGTACATCGCGGTGGCGCGGTCAACCAGTTGGCCGAACTGGGCGCGAGCCAGGCGCTTGTCCTCGGCCAGGGCCTCAACCACCGCGCTGACGCGCTCGCCGGGGGCGATCTCCCGCGCTTGCGGCCGCGCTCCGATCACGACGAAATCGACGGTCTCGTCGAGCTCGGGCACGACCTGCCCGCCCCACTGCTTGATGATGCCGGTGACCCGCTCGATCCCGTCGAAATCCACGGTGCCGTCGTAGTTCAGGTCGAACTCGCCGCGGACGACGAACTTGGGCAGCCGGCCGCGCTCGTAGGCGATGTTGACACAGACGTCGTCCTCAACAATGGGCTCGCCGGGGGTCGCGCGGGTGACGCGGCACTCGGCGGTGTTCTGCATGACCGTGGCCACCTCGATGGAGGCCTTGCCGCGCAGGCCCTCGCGCGGCTCGTGCGTCTGCGAGAACACCTCGAAGCCCATGCCCGGCTTGATCTTGTCGTTCGAGCCCAGGTTGATGTAGACGACGTCGCTGCCCGGTATGGCCCGCACGATGCGGCCGTCCGCCTTGGTGAGAATGGCGGCCGGGTCGAGGGCGGTCGGCTTGAGGGCCTGCATTTTCTTCTGCAGCTCGCTGACATGGGTTTGCAGCCGGCCGATCTCCAGGTCTCTGTTGCGGCGCTGGCTGACCCACTCCTGCTTGAGGCGGTTGGTTTCCTGAGTGTTGTCTTCGAGGGTCGCGCGCAGGTCGTTCAGTTGTTCATCCTTGGCCGTCAGCGCGTCGGTCTTCTCCCGGTCGAGCTGGGCCACGCGTTCGCTGAGGGCGGCGACCTGGGCCTCGAACTGGTCCTGGGCCCCCTTGATGCCCTCCTCCAACGACTGGTTCTCATCCTGAACGACCTGCAGTTCCCTGAGCAAGCCTGCGTTGGTCAGTTTCGCCTTGCTGAGGCCCTCATCCAGTCGCTGCACGGCCGTCAGGAGCGTGTCGCCCGGGTTGAGGGTGCCGGCGTGGGCGGCGGCGGTTCGGGCAAGCTGCGCGTCGGCCGCCTGCTCGACCGCCGGCCAGACCGCCTCCGGGTCGCCAGTGACCAGGCTGGCGTAACTGCGCAGATGCTCGTCCATGACCGTCGCGACCGTGCTGCCGCGGCTGTTGGCCTCTTCGACGTAATAAGCGGGCGGCGTGCCCATCTGATCCAGGCGGCGAGTGGCCTTGGCGGCCTCATCCTGGTAACCCTTGAGCATCGTGAACACCCAGATGAAACCGGCCAGCACCAACACGAACAGAATCACGTACGTGATCCAGCCGTAGTGCAGCCCGGTCAGACCGCCGCCGCGGCCCGCTGCAGGTCGACCCGCCATGCGCTCACTCCTTCATGCTCACCGAGCATAATCCCCGCTTCGCAGGTATCCGCTCTCGCTCAAAATCGGCTGGACACGCGCCACTGCCACCGTCCACCCCCCTCCGCGAGACGGACAGTATGAAACATGCCCCGGCCGTTGTCAAAGCCTTTCGTCGCCTCCATCTGCGGGCGGAGCAGCCCACCCGCCAGGCCGGATAGACCCTTGACGGGCGTTGCATCCGGCCGCCATGATGCACCATCCACCACAGCCGTCGGAAGTGACAACCATGAGCAAGCCCGGCAAGAAACTCAAGTTTGAGCAGGCCATGGAGCGGCTCGACGCGATCGTGGAGGCGATGGAGTCCGGCCAGATCGGGATCGAGGAGTCGATCGCCAAGTACGAGGAGGCCATGAGGCTGGCGGCAGATTGCCGTGAAATCCTGGACGAGGCCGAGCAGCGCATCAAGAAGATTCAGCAGGACGCGACCGGCCGACTCCGCACCGAGCCCTTCGAGCCCGAGGCAACCGCCCCGACCGACGACGAAAACGCCGAGTAGGAAACCACCCGCATGCCGGCCGTGCTCTCCAGCGCACTCACTCGGGCACGTCTTCTGCTCGGCGGGTTGGCCGACGTTTTGTTGCCGCAGACGTGCGTGGTCTGCGGCGTACGCATCCCCGCCGACCAGGCGCCCACCTGCAGCGAATGTCAGGAGAATCTGGCGGCCGTACGCCGCGTTCCGTACTGCTGGCGTTGCGGACGCACGGCCAAGCCGGTCACGATGGACGAGAAAGGCTGCGGGCGGTGTCGCCGAGAGCGCTTCTGGAACGTGGGCGGCGTGGCCCGCGTCGGCGCGTACGACCCGCCCGTTCGCAGCCTGATCGTGGGGCTCAAGTACCAGGGCCGGGAGCGTAACGCGGCGTATCTGGGCGAGCTGATGGCGACGGCCCTCCGTGAGCGACCCTGGCTGAGCGAGCTCGACGCCCTGGTACCCGTTCCGATGCACCACCTGCGACGGATGCAGCGCCGCTGCGATCACACCGCGCTGCTGGCGGCCGCACTTGCGAAGCAGCTCGACATCCCGGTCCTGAAGGGCGTCCTGCGCGAGAAGAACACGCCGAGCCAGACGCGGATCACGTCGCGGGCCCAGCGGTTTGAGAATGTCAAGGGTTGTTTCGCCGCCCGCCACCCGCAACGCGTCCACGACAAGACCGTCTGTATCGTGGACAACCTGATCGCCACCGGCGCCACGGTCCACGAGGTCTCCAAGGTGCTGCGCAAGGCCGGCGCCAAGCGCATCTACGCGGCGGTCGTCGCCCGCAGCGTCATTCCGAGTGACGTTCAGGCCGAGGCGCTGACAGTCCCGGATAATCCTCCGGACTGAACGCCGTCCCACACTCCGGACACCGCGGCTCAAGCAGGCCTCTCAGATCGTAACCGCACTTGACGCACTGCCCGATCAACCTCCGCAGCTCACGTCCAGCGCGCCTCGCCTGCCAGATCGACAGGAACGCAGACGCGAAGACCAGACCGGCACAGAGCATCTCCCTATATATGCGACGTCGCATTCGCGCGATCAGCTCCTGGCCTTCACCGAGTGCTGGATCGGCCGGGTCGCGCGCTGCGAGCCCAGCAACTTCGGCCTCGACGCGTCGTGCGAGCGACCAGTACCTGACAGCCATCAACAGAAGAAGGAGACCGGCCCCGACCGCGAATATGCCGACAGCGACCGTCACACGACGTGTACGTCGCCAATAGCGTGCGTCCCGTTGTGTCATGGGTCTGACACCAGCGACAGATGAAGCGTGCACGTCGAAACCACGGCTGAGACAGCCGTGCCACCCGCCGCGGCCAGATCTCTCCTCCCTTCGGTCGTCGGGATGACGGCAAGCTTGGTCGTCGGGATGACGGGCACCTTACTCCAGCGGGTATTCTTTCAGCAGCGCCTCCAGCTTCACGCGGTTCTCGGGCGAGATGGGGCACAGCGGCAGGCGGCAGTCTTCCGTGCACCAGCCGCGGATCGCCATGGCCGCCTTAAGCGGGATCGGGTTGCTCTCAAGCGTGAGCAGGGCCTTGGCCAGCGCGTACATCACCCGGTGCGCCTCGCGGGCCGCCACGAAGTCCCCGTCCAACGCCGCCTGCGTGAGCCGCTTGACCGCCTTGGGCGCCAGGTTCGACAAGACGCTGATCACCCCCACCGCCCCCAAGCTCATCAGCGGCAGCGTCATCGGATCGTCGCCGGACAAAACGGCGATATCGCACGTCTGCATCAGCTCGGCGGCCGGATCAACCCGGCCGAGGGCGTGCTTGACGCCCACGACGTTGTCGTGCGCTTCGCGCAGGCGACGCATCGTGTCGTTCGAAATCTCGACCCCGCAGCGGCCAGGGTTGTTGTAGAGCACAATGGGCAGCTTCACGGTGCGGGCGACGGCGGAGAAGTGCTGAAACAAGCCCTCCTGCGTCGGCTTGTTGTAATAGGGCGAGACGACCAGCAACCCGTCGGCCCCGGCCTCGGCCGCGTGGTTCGACAGATACACGGCTTCGTCGGTCGAATTG
>JAUWXH010000143.1 GCA_030616465.1 Planctomycetota bacterium
GCAGCTCGTCCGGCAACTCGTCGGCCTCGAAAATCGGGATCAGGTCCTGCGCCTCGGACACGGGCAGGGCCTTGGCCGCCTCCCGCCCGGCCTGCTCACCCCGCACCAGCAGCTCTACAAACGCCTCCAACGGGGCGGCCAGGGTGGGTTTCTCGTCGAGCAGCCTGGCCAAACGGGCCAGAAAGTCCTGGTGGCGCCCGCGCGTCCCCGAGATCACCACCGTCCCGCGCGCGGCGACCCCCGTCAGCAGCCACTGCAAGTCCTCGCCCGTCCGCTCGCACATGCGGAGCATGACGTCACCCGGCGGAAGCGTGCTACGCTCGAAACGCTCGTATTCCTCGAGCGGCAGGTCGAGTCGGCGGGCGAATTCGGCCTTGCCGCCCGCCCCGAAGTGCCGCCGACGCAGTTGTTTGATACGCTCTGTCAGGGCTTTCTCAGCACTGCCCATAGTGACCTTTCCAGGACGGCAGCGTCACGCGGCGTGCGGCCTCACGCGGTGTGCAGCCTACCGCAGCGTGCCTGAGTCCAATCGTTGACCCGCCACCCCCAGTTTACCCACGCTACGCAGATCGGCAAAACCCACCTGACGACCCCCGACAGGATTATTCCCGTATCCCACCAGGCAGACGGTTCATGCGCCTCCCCGACGCGGCCCGCCCCTCCCGGCCCTCGGCACGTTGCAGTACCCGATGATTGCGGCCCGGCTCGCCCAGGATAGGATGAAGCCTCACTGTCAATCAGGGGCGAGCAGTCCGCGGAGACAGCGCGCCCCGACGCCGGATTGCGCCGAGGAGTTTCCGAATGCGTAGGATCATCGCAAACACACTCTCATATACGAGCTTGCTGATGCTGTATCCGTTAGGTGGTACCCCGACGCCGGCCCAGATGCCCAGGCCCGAGCACCCGCGACCCGACTGCCAGCGCCACAATTGGCTGAACCTCAACGGCACGTGGCAGTTCGCCCTGCACGACGAGGCCACCGGCGATCCGGCAGCCATCGTGTTCGACCGAACCATCGTCGTGCCCTTCCCCTGGCAAAGCCGGCTGTCGGGCGTCGAGCTGATCCGCGACGGCGTCGGGTGGTATCAGCGCGAAATCACCGTGCCGTCAGACTGGCGCGGCCAACGCGTCTTCATCCGCTTCGGGGCCGTGGATCAGGAGGCCACCGTCTGGCTCGACGGCGAGCGCATCGGCGAGCACCGGGTAGCATACATCCCGTTCGAGCTCGACATCACGGAGCAAGTCAGATGGGACCAGGCGCAAACGCTCACCGTCCGGGCGGTCGACCTTGGCGACCGAGCGTATCCCAAAGGAAAACAACAGGGCTGGTACACGCCGACCGGGGGCATCTGGCAGACCGTCTGGCTCGAAGCCCGGCTGGCAACGTGCATCGACTACTTCCGCTACACCCCAGATATCGAGGCCGGGTCGGCCGAATTCGAGATCGAGTTGCGAAGCTTGGCCGGCGTCGGCCCAGCCACCGTGACGATCCGCTCGCAGTCGGACGAGTTTCCATCCGTCACCGCCGAAGCCGGACTGCGAAACGGTAAGGGCACGGTCCGCCTGAACGTCCGCGTGCCCGAACCCAAACTGTGGCACCCGGACACGCCGCACTTGTACGACGCGGTCATCGAGGCGAAAACGCCCGACGGCGCGGCCGACGTGGTGCACGCGTATTTCGCCCTGCGGGAGGTCTCGCGGGGCAAGTGGCAGGATCGCCCGTACGAATACATCCTGCTCAATGGCGAGCCGATCTATCTGCGCGCTGCACTCGACCAGAGCTTCAACCCCGAGGGCATTTACACCGCCCCTTCCGACGACTTCCTCCGCCGCGACATGCTGATCACCAAGCGGGCCGGCCTCAACGCGCTCCGCATCCACATCAAGACCGACGAACCTCGCCGGCTCTACTGGGCCGACAAGCTTGGTGTGTTGATCCTGGCCGACATGCCCAGCGAGGGCTCGCGCCCGCCGACCGACGGCAGACGCTGCAACTGGGAGGACACCTGGCTCGGCACCGTCCGCCGCGATTTCAACCACCCGTCCATCATCGCCTGGGTACTGTTCAACGAAACCTGGGGCATCCGCCACGACGCCCAGTGGGACACCTGGATTGAGAAACTCTATCGCCGCACCAAACAGCTCGACCCGACCCGCCTGTGCGAAGACAACTCCCCCTGCCGCTATGACCACGTCGTCACCGACATAAACAGTTGGCACTTCTACATCAACGACTACGAGCAGGCCCGTCGGCACATCCGCCACGTCGTCGAGCAGACCCGACCCGGCTCGGACTTCAACTACGTCAAGGGCCGACAGCAGGGCAGCGAGCCGCTCATCAACAGCGAGTACGGCGGGATCGCTGCCGGCTCCGGCGACGCCGACATCTCCTGGTGTCTCAAATACCTGACCAACGAGCTCCGCCTGCACCCCAAGATCTGCGGCTATGTCTACACCGAACTGACCGACATCGAGTGGGAGCATAACGGCATCGTCAACTACGACCGCTCGCCGAAGGGATTCGGCTATGGCGATTTCTGTCCCGGCATGACCGTGGCCGACATCTTCGGCCCCGACTTCATCTGCATTGATAGCGAGCCCTGCCCGCGGCGCAAGCCGGGCGAATCGCTCGAGGTGTCGCTGCGGTTCAGCCACTTCAGCCGCGAAGCCGTCGGGCTGGCCACGCTGATCTGGCGGCTGGACGCCGTGGACCGCTTCGGCTGGTCGAAACATAAGCTGGCCGAGGGCCGCTTCGAGTTCGACACGAAGCACTATGACGTCGTGGAAGTGAAGCCAGTGCGGGTGGCCCTCCCCGACAAGCCGATGCTCGCAACCTTCTGGTGCCGAGTCCAGACGCTCGACGGGCGCGTGCTGGCCCGGAACTACATCAACATCGACGTTTCCGACAGGCTTCAGCCACGCATCGAGGTGGCCAACCCCAGACATGTGCTGCTCCGTTGGGACCCGGGGCTCGAGCAGGTGAGCTGGCCGCCGCCGCCCTCGCCTCCAAACGTCACCGCACTGGAGAAACGCTGGTTCGAGGGGGACGGGGCGATCACCTACCGCATCACCTGGCCCGACGGCATCGAACCGGACAAGGTGGAGTCCCTCTGGGTCGCCGTCGAACTGGCCGCGCGGGCGGGCGACGAGAAGTACGACTGGCCTGGGCCAAAAGGCAACCACGGCTATCCGCAGACGCAGCAGCGCAAGTTCCCTTCCGATGTCGAGGTCCTCGTTGCCGGGCAGCGCATCGCCAGCTTCACGCTGCCTGACGACCCCGCCGACGCCCGCGGCGTGCTCTCACACCTGCACGCCTTCGAGCCCGGCAGCTACGGCTACCGCATGTCGCAAGTCGTTAGGGGTGACACGTTGCAGACTGTGCTGCGTACCGTCGGCGAGGGTAAACCGCTCGAGCTTACCTTCCGCGTGCCGCCCGACGCGAAGAACCGCCACGGCCTGGCGATCTTCGGCGACCGCCTGGGCCGCTTCCCGCTCGACCCGACGCTGACAATCCGCACACGCGAGCCGCACGGCATCGACGCCGACAAGGCCGCTGCCGCACTACAGTGGGTCACGGTCCTACCGACCGCACCCCAGCGCCGGCACGAATGGCGCTACACGACAGAGCAGCCGCCGGCGGAATGGACAACTCCGGCGTTCGACGATTCCGCGTGGCGAAGCGGTCCGGCCGGCTTCGGCCGGGCCGACACGCCGGGTGCGCATGTTGGCACCGAATGGCACACCGCCGACATTTGGCTGCGCACGAGCTTCGAGCTGCCCGACGAGCCGGTCAGCAACCTCGCCCTGCTCAAGTTCCACCACGACGAGGACATGACCGTCTACCTCAACGGCGGGCGCATCCTCGAACGCCGCGGCTACGTCACCCGCTATCAAACCGAGCTGCTGCCGCCCCAGGCCGTGCGGCTGCTACGCAAGGCCAAAAACACCTTGGCGGTTCATTGCCACCAAACCGGCGGCGGCCAATACATCGACCTCGGCCTCACCGTCCTCGCACGAACCAGCCCGTAGGGTCCGTCGTGCGGATCAGCGCTGGGTGGCACACCCTTTTAAGGGTGGGGGACTGATTTCACCACAAAGACACGACGGCACGGGGGGAGCTGTAGCGTCCGCCGAGCTTGCGAAATCTTCTCACGCTCGGCGGACGCTACGGCTCAGATCTTTGCCCCTGCGCGCTTCCCTGGCTTCGTGGGCACCGCCGACGAGGCGTCGGCGAGATTCTTCGCTGCGCTCAGAATGACGGCCGGGACAGAGCCCGGCCGCTACAACCTCCACCGGTTGGAAGCCGGTGCCACAGAGGACGACTGGGACGGAGCCCGCCGGCACAAGCTGAGGCCTGACGGCTGAGGGCTGGCGGGTTGCCGTTACGGCCTCTTGAGCTGGGCGCAAAGAAAAGGGAGGCCGATTGGGCGGCCTCCCGGGTTGGGTGGTTTAGTAGCGTCGTCGTCCGCCGCCGCCGCCGCCGCCGCCGCCGTAGCCCCCGCGCCCGCCGCCGCGGGATTCGCGCGAGCGGGCCTCGTTGACGGTGAGGGCCCGGCCATCGTGCTCCTGGCCGTTAAGGGCCGCGATGGCGGCCTGGGCCTCCTGGTCGCTGTCCATTTCGACGAAGCCGAAGCCCCGGCTCTGGCCCGTGCTGCGGTCGGTGACAACCTGGGCGCTCTGGACGGTGCCGTGCGGCGCGAACAGTTGTTCCAGATCCGCGCTGCTCACGTTGAAGCCGAGGTTCCCAACATACAACTTCCTGCCCATGCTAGATCTCCTGTCTCTGGGCGTTGCGACCCGCTCTTTCACTTTCAGGGTCGTGTTGAAAGCGTCCGGCCTTCCGGACGAGGCGGTAGGATGGGCGAGAGAGGGATCCAGGTGCGGCACGTTGTATGAAGTGTCACGTATCCTGAACTCTATCGTCAAACCAACCGGATGACCATCCTAGCCGCGTGCCCTCCGAAAGTACAGCGGAAAGCTGAGGAAATCCGTAAGGGCCTCGTCCGCCACCCTTCGGCTGCGCTTCGGGCAGGCGGGCGGCGGACGCTAGATGCTTCCCCGTGTCTCCGTGCCTCCCTCGCGGAATCAGCCCCTCACCCTGGAAGGGTGGGGCACCCCTACCGGTCCACCTCGCCCATGACGATGTCGATGGAGCCGATGAAGGCGGGCATGTCGGCAATCAGGATATTGCGGCAGGCCTCGCTGCAGATCGAGAGATTGCAGAAACTCGGGCCGCGGGCCTTGAGGCGGTAGGGGATCTTCGAGCCGTCGCCCTCGATGTAAAACCCGAGCTGGCCGCGCGGGTTTTCGCCCTCGAAATACGCGCTGCCGCTGGGAAGCTTGACGTTGTTGGCCCCCTTGGCCTTTACCGGTCCGTCGGTGGGCATCTGGTCGAGCGCCTGACGGACGATGCGGACCGACTGCTTCATTTCGAGCAGGCGCATGAAGTAGCGGTTCCAGGAGTCGCCGACCACGATCTTGTGCGGGATGCCGTCGTGCCCGCCCTCGACGCCGACGGGAACCTCGAAGTCGAAGCGGTCGTAGAAGTCGTAGGGGCGAACCTTGCGCAGGTCCCACTTGGGGCCGGAGGCGCGCAGCACCGGGCCGGATAGCCCATACGCAATCGCCCGGTCGGCGGAGATCGTGATGACATCGGCCGTCCGGTTGACGAAGATGTGGTTGAAGCTGAGCAGGTCGTTGTACTCGTCGATCTTGGGCTCGAAGTAGTCCAGGTACTCGCGGCAACGCTCCTCAAACCCCTCCGGCAAGTCAAAACTCACGCCGCCGGGGAAGATGTACGAGTACGTCAGCCGGGCCCCGCACATGGCCTCGAACAGGTCCATGATGTACTCGCGCTCACGAAACGCGTAGAGGAAGGGCGTCCACGCGCCCATGTCCGCGCCGTAGCAGCCGAAGCTGACCAGGTGCGAGGCGATGCGGTTGAGCTCGGCGGCGATGACGCGGATGTAGACGGCTCGCTCGGGCACCTCGATGCCGCAGAGGCGCTCGACAGCGATGGCGAAGGCGTGGTTG
>JAUWXH010000137.1 GCA_030616465.1 Planctomycetota bacterium
GTGGTGCAGCAGGCGGACGGCAGCACGCGCGCCGCCTACTACGTGCGGGGTCACTTCCTGCGCAGCCTCGCCGGCAGAGAACGCGAGGTGAGTGCGAGCTGGTGGATCTACAGCTATCTGCATTCCATCTCGGTGCCGGTCACGTCCGCGGCCATGATCATCAGCATGCTCGTGCTGGCCCGCCCGCACATTATCGCCACCATGCGTGACGGGTTCGTCAGCGGCCGGACGTTCGTCACTGCCCTTGGCACGGTGGTTGTCCTGGCGACCGTGTTCACGGTGACCTTGTTTGCGTGGGATTTCGTCGCCCAGCTCGGCGGCGGGCCACAGCCGTGACCGTAATCAGAGCCGCGACCGTGAGGGAGCGGTTTGTCTTGGACCGTCTGACAAGAGGCGAGAAGCCGCGGACTTCAGTCCGCGCGGCGCCGCGCAGGCTGAAGCCTGCGGCTCTTCACGCTGGGTTCTGTTAAGCGCTTTTAGGATTCCCCGAGTGATCGTCACCGACTGGTTCACGCCCGACGGCCCGCTGGCCCGGCGACGCCCTGCCTTCGAGGTCCGCCCCCAGCAGCAGGCCATGGCCGAGGCCGTCGCCGCAGCCTTCGAGCAGGGGCGGCACCTGGTGGTCGAGGCCGGCACCGGCATCGGAAAAACCTTTGCCTACCTCTTGCCGGCGATTGACCAGGTGCTCCGCCGCGAAGAGGCGGCGCGGGCATCCGCCCCGCGGGTCGTCGTCAGTACCCGCACCATCGCGCTGCAAGAGCAACTGATCGACAAGGACATTCCATTCTTGCAGTCGGCCCTCGACGAGTCATTTAACGCCGAGCTCGTCAAGGGGCGCAACAACTACGTCTGTCTTCGGCGGCTGAAGCAGGCCAGCGAACGCCAGAACACGCTTTTCCCGAACAAACCGCTCTTGCGCGTCCTGCACGCGATCGAGGACTGGGCCTACCAGACGCAGGACGGCTCGCTGAGCGACCTACCCGCTGGTGCGAGAATCCCTGCTCGCACCCACGAGGTATGGGAGAAGGTCCGCAGCGAGCACGGCAACTGCCTCGCTCGCCGCTGCCCGATGTACGGGCCGTGCTTCTACCAACGCGCCCGGCGGCGGGCCGAGGCGGCCGACATCCTCGTCGTCAACCATGCGCTACTGGTTGCCGACCTCGCGTTGCGGCGCGAGCACGCCAGCGTGTTGCCCGATTACGACCTGGCCGTCATCGACGAGGCCCACACGCTCGAGCAGGTTGCCGTCGATCACTTCGGCACCACGGTTTCCAACAGCCAGGTGCAGTATCTGCTCGCCGGTCTGTTCAACGAGCGGACGGGCAGGGGGTTCCTGGCGGCAGTCGGCGTCAACGAACACCGGCAGGCCGTCATCCGCGCCCAGTCCGCGGCGACCGAATTCTTCAACGCGCTGCACAACTGGCAGCGGGAGCGTGGGCGGAGCAACGGCCGCGTGGTCGTGCAAAACCCGGTCGAGAACCCGCTTTCGCCGGCACTGACCGCTCTCGCCGGCCGGCTCGCGCCGTTGAAGAAGTCGCTGCCACGTGAGGACGACCAGTATGAGCTGGGTGCGTCGATCGACCGAGCGGGTGTGATCGCCGCCAGCCTGCAACAACTGCTGGCGCAGGAATATGACGAGCACGTCTACTGGATTGACATTGAGGCAGGCCGTACGCGGCGGACCCGTTCGGCACGCTCCGGGCCGGTTTCGCTGTGCGCGGCGCCGTTGGACGTCGGCCCGGCACTGCGCGAGCTGCTCTTCGACCGCGTCCAGAGCGCGGTGCTCACCGGCGCGACACTGGCCACGGCCGCCCGAAGCCTCCCGTCCCAGCCTCAGGCGCACGGCCTGCCGAGTGCGTCCGGCCACAGCGAGTTTGCGTATTTGCTCGACCGGCTGGGACTCTCTGGCGGCGACTCCGATGGCAGCGGTCCGCAACGGGTTGATAGCGTGCGGCTCGGCTCCCCGTTCGATTTCGAGCGGCAGGTGACCCTGCACGTCGAGGCGGGCATGCCCGAGCCGTCCACAGGTGGCCGCTTCGTAGAGGCCGCCGCGCGTGCCGTGGTTTACTACTTGCGCAAGAGCGCGGGGCGCGCGTTCGTGCTGTTCACCAGCTACGAGATGCTCCGGCAGGTGGCGGCGACGGCCCGCGAAGACCTGTCCGCGGACGGCTACACCATCCTGGCGCAGGGAGAGGGCCTGCCGCGGTCGCAGATGCTGGCCAAGTTCAAGGAGCTGGGCACCGACTCCAGTGTCGGCCCGGCCGCGATCTTCGGCACCGACAGCTTCTGGCAGGGGGTTGACGTGGTGGGCGAGGCGTTGTCGAACGTGACGATCGTGAAGCTCCCGTTCGCCGTCCCCGATCGGCCGACAGTCGAAGCGCGGATCGACCTGATCCGTCGTCGCGGCGGGAACCCGTTCAACGACTATCAGTTACCCGAGGCTGTCCTCAGGTTCCGCCAGGGTTTCGGTCGGCTGATCCGCAGCAAGACCGACCGCGGCATCGTCGTGGTCCTCGACCCGCGCGTGGTCCGCAAACCCTACGGCCGCCGTTTCCTCGACAGCCTGCCACCCTGCCGCGTGGAGATCTCGGAGCAGCCGTGGTAAGTGCGCAGAGCGCTTGACGAGTAGCCCCAGTAGGGCAACGATGGGGCCAGCGAAGTCTCGTTATCTCTTTCAGCCGGAGTCCGGTTGTGCTTGAGCGCGTAAAGATCCAGAACTTCCGATGCCTGCGGCGAGTCGAGGTCCCACTTCGGCCGCTGACCGTTCTGATCGGGCCGAACGACTCAGGCAAGTCTGCATTCCTTGCGGCTCTCGAGGTACTCGGGCGGAGGAGGGGGGCCGAGCGCGAAGACCACTGGCGGTTGGACGGGAAGATCCGGTTGAGGATCGTTGCCGGGTGTGGCGGCGGGCGTGCTTCGTTCACCGTCCCGCCAGGGAGATACGATTGGGAGCCTGTAAGCCTAAGGGATAGAGATCCCGCGCGCCCAATGGGCTTCTTCTTGCCACCGTCGGATGGGGTGCCGATGACTTGCCAGGGGTATTCCGACGAGGGTGCGCCACCCGAACTGGGTTCGACTGGCGATATGATCCCAGCCCTGTTGGATCACTTGCTCAGGCGTGACCGGGAGCGTTTCTTCGCCTTCGTCGATGCGATGAAGGAGCGGATCCCGGGTTTGGAGGACGTGCACGTAGCCACGCCCTCGGCGCAGCAACGCCGGATCGATCTGAAAATCGACAATGGCCTCGTGATCCAGGCGGACCACGCTTCGGTGGGTGTCCGCCTGATGCTCTTCTTCGTGGCGCTGACATATCATCCTTCGCCCCCCAAGATCATTCTGTTGGAGGAGCCGGAGAATGGCGTTCATCCGCGCCGCTTGGCGGACGTGATGAAGCTACTTCGCGACATTACGAAGGGCGTGCATTGCGGGCACCCCGCGCAGGTGATCCTCACGACGCATTCGCCGTATTTGCTGGACCACGTCGATCTGGACCAGGACCAGGTCCTCGTCTTCCGGCGTGAGCAGGACGGCTCGCGCACGGCTGAGCCGGTTGACAAGGAGCGCCTGAAGACCTTCCTGGATGAGTTCATGCTGGGTGAGGTCTGGTTCAACCAGGAGGAAGACGGTCTCGTGGGGCGCGAGAAATGATCTGTCTTTTCTTTGTGGGGGACGGTCCCCGAGACGAAGCCACGGTTCCCCCTCTGGTCAGGACGATCCTCCAGATCGATTTCAGCACGCTGTTCCAGCCTTGGGCACGGTTGCACGTAGCCGAGCGCAGAGGGCGGCCCGGCCGCCGTCTGCGGGGCTACGGCAGGAAGCTGCTCTATGCGATCAGGGCTGCGCGGGTGGCTCAAGCCGATGGGCTGGTCGCCACGGTGGACCGGGACAAAGCACCTGCCGGTCGCCTTCGGCGTCTTCGGGAGGCGCGGGCGGCTGATCGGCAGCAAGCGCCGAGTCTGCCGACTGCCTTGGCAGAGGCGAAGCCACACGCTGAGGCGTGGCTTCTGGATGATCCGCTAGCGGTGCGAGAGGCGCTGGGACTGCCGGCGAACGCCCAGATCCCTTCGGTGCGTCAGTCCAGATACCCCAAGCACACGCTGCACGAGCTTTGGGAACGAAGCCCACGGAAGCGCGCCCATCCCGACCAACGGGAAATCGACGTTCTCGGGGATATTGCGAGACGCCTGGACGAGGCACACTGCCGCCGCGCCAGGCACACTGGCTTTCAAGGCTTCGCGCGAGACGTTCGACGCGAGCTGGGTGATCTGATTCGACGGGAGGCCGGCGTGGACTGAGACCAGCACCGATTCCGATCAGGCAGCCACCACCGGTATAATCAAACGTATCAGTGCCATGGCCCAAAACCCAGCCGACAGTCCCGTTCTGGTGGAAGTCATCCGCCGGATCGTGGCAGCGACTGATCCGGATCGGATTGTTCTCTTCGGTTCGCGTGCGCGCGGCGATGCGCGGGGCCAGAGCGATTACGACTTGCTGGTGATTAAATCGACGGACGCACGCACCTTGCCGCTGGAGCAAGCCGCCTATCGGGCGATGTTCGGAGTCCTGGCGTCCGTCGATCGGCGGATGCGGCGGCGTTGGGCCTCAACGGGCGGCTTGTGAGGTCGCCGCCCCCGGCTTCTGGCCACGGTACAGGACCACGCCGCCGAAGTTCATGCCTTCCACACTGACGCTGGCAAACCCGGCCTGCTCCAGCCGATGCGCGAGCACCCCGCGCGCTTCGAACGTCTGGATCGATCTGGGCAGGTAATGGTAGGCCCCGCTCCGGTCGCCGCTGATCAGCGTTGCCAAACGCGGCAGCACACGCTCGCAGTAGAAACGGTAGCCCCAGCGCAGGAGACGGTTTTCCGGCAGCGCGAACTCCAGGATCACTACGCGACCCCCCGGCCGCGTGACGCGGTACATCTCACACAGCCCCGCCTGCAGATCCTGAAAGTTGCGAACGCCGAATACACAACTGATCACGTGTACCGATTCGTCGGCCAGCGGCAGCCGCAGGGCGTCGCCCCGAATCAGCCACATCTCGTCCCCCAGCCCATCGTAGACACCGCGTGCCAGCATCTTGGCGGCAAAATCCACGCCGATGATCAGCCTGGGACGTGGGCTGGCGGCGGCGAAGGCGCGCAGCATGTCGCCCGTCCCGCAACACACGTCCAGCACCACGTCGGTCGGGCCCACTTCGGCCGCGGCGACGGCTCTTCTTCGCCAAACGGCGTCGCGACCGAGACTGGCGACGGTGTTGACCCGTTCGTACGTGGAGGCGATCGCGTCAAACATGGCTTCGACCCGGGCCGCTTTGTCTGCACGGGCATGCGGCGCGCGGAGCGCCTCGCGGTCCCAGGTGGGCGGTCGTGACGGCGATGTGCGGTTTTCGGTCATGGGCACGAGCGCTAGCGCACGGCCGCCGATCGGCGTCCGTTCCGGCACCTGTTTTGGGCGAACCGCCTCGAAAAAGCAAGTCGATTGTGCCCCTGGCCGCCTTGAGCGCGGTCAGGAGTCAGCAGCCCGGCGGGCCGAGTGCACCATGAACGGGGCTTCTGCTCGGTGGGGCCGTGGCGCCATACGCCCGGCGGAAAAGCTAACGGGCGCCCGCGGCATGAACCTGCCGGGACGCCCGTCGCTTTGGATCGGAACAACCTCCGCCTTTGCCGGTGAGAGAAGTTTGCTAGAACCCATTTCGGCAGGGGGGTGGCCGCCGTCTGCCCCGACCCAACGCTCACAGGCGCCTCCGCCGGGGTGAAGAATCGCTCGGCCTCCCAGGGTTCAGCTTACCGGTTCATGCAAACGGGTTCTCCCTTGTCGTACAACGCAGGGGCTGATCCAAATCCTCTCTGCTTCCAGTATAGCTTCTCATCGGCGGAGTTTCAGCGTGGAAGTGAGAACTTTGCCGGTTTCACGAAGATCACGGGAGGGCCGCAAAAAACCAGATTTCGCTTGACAAAACGCCTTGGCACGTACCTTGCCTCGCGCCGGACCGCCCGCAATGCAGCAGGCCCACCCGCCGCACTGCTGCGGGTGGGCCTGCGCTGTGTTGGCCGCTAAGCGTCTGCTTCCGCGGACTGGGCTTACGGGTTGACGCCGCAGCCCCAGTCGGCGAG
>JAUWXH010000088.1 GCA_030616465.1 Planctomycetota bacterium
GTCGGGACACGCTGCTGAAGGCGTTGGCGGACGCCAAGCCGACGTTCCTGGCGTGGCGTTCGCGGGTGCGCGTCGTGCGGCCCTCACCCGACGAGAAGGAGCGCAAGACCATTATCGTCGATCTCGACGAGATGGTTCGCAGCGGGGACGTGAACAGAAACTTCCTGCTGCAAGAGGGAGATATTATCGAGGTTCCGCCCACGCCCCTGGCCTGGCTGGGCCTGCGCGTGCGTGAGTTGCTCTACCCGCTGCAACCAGCGATGCGGACCTATCAGGAGCCGACAACCGTCATCCGGGCAACGGATGTTTACGGGGACGGATTCGACACTGGCTCTGACGGCGATTGAACATTGGCGAGACTCCTGATGTCACTGACGCGGAGATCCCGAGGCTAGCAGCAAGCGATGGCTACACAGCCTGACCGAGCTTTTGAAGACCTGCGCAACACGGTCAACGAATACGCCCGCATTGTCCGCGGACGTTGGCGGCTGGGGTTGATCGGCGTGGGCATCGTGGGCTCGCTCGCGTTCTGGTGCAGTCAATATCTGCCACGTCAATATCGTGCCACGACCCTTTTCGAGCGCCGCGACGACGTGGTGCTGCGTAACCTGATCCAGCGGAACTCCCCTTACAGCTTCGATACGCTCAAGTCGAGCATCACCATGGACATGACCGGCTCGCGAGCCCTGGCCAAGGCCGGTGTCGAGCTGGGAATGTTGCCCGCCGAGGAATTCTCAGTGGGCGGGCCGCTGAGCGACCGGCAACTGAAGATGCTCGACGGGGTGCGGGGACGATACGAGCTCGGGGCGACGATCCGGCTGATCTACAGTTCGCCGAGCCTCGACACCATCGAGTTGTGCTGCGAGGCGAACGATCCGCAGGTCGCCCGTCGGTTCGTGGTCGCCCTGCGCGACCTTTACATCCGCGACACACGCGAGCGGATCAGCGAGATCCTCTCCAGCACGAAAGAGTTCTTCGAGCTGGAGGTCGAGCGTTATCGCCGACGGGCAGTGGCCGTCCATCAGGAGTTGCGCCGGCGGTTCGAGGAATTTCCGGGCATCGACCCGCTGGACCCGCGCAGCGCCGGAAGTCGCCTGGAATCGCTGCGCCTGGAACGCGACCGGCTGGCGCAACGGCAGGCGGAACTTCAAGCGCAGATCACGGCCCGCGAGCAATTCCTGGTTTCGGCGCCGGTGGTGGCGGCGGATGAGGTGGAGGCGACTGGCGCGTCGCAGCCGCCGGTGTTACCCGGTACGGAGGCGGCCATCCACGGCAGGATCGCTGAGGTCGAGGCTCAGATTGCCGAGGCGATGACGGTCGACCGCATGACCCGGGAGCACCCCGTGGTCAAGACACTGTACCGCAAGCTGGAAGGGCTGCGTGCGGCGCGGCGTGCGATTCGCGCGTCGGCCGCAACCGCCAAGGCGGCCGAAGACGCGCCTGCCGACGCGGGCCAGCTGCGGAGCAAAGTCCATCCCCAGTGGTATGCCCAGCGTCTGCGGGTGGAACTCGAGCTTGACGCGCTGCGCAAACAACTGGACGTCGTGCGCCCGCGCTGCGAAGAGGCCGTGGCGCGCGCGCAACGGATCGAGCTGTTGTACGACGAACTGACGCAGAAAGGCGAGGAGCTCCACAGTCTGGAGGACAAGTACACGCAGGATACGGCTACGGCGGTGGCGTGGCACCAGTATCTCGGGCAGCTTAACCGCATTCTGGCCGCCGAAAGCGAGCAGCGCGGCACCCAGTTCACGCTGCTCGAGGATCCCAAGCAGATCAACCATGCCACCTCGCCGCGCGTCGGTTCGGTTTTTGCCGTGTGTTCGGGCCTCGGGCTGGCGGCAGCGGTGCTGCTGGTGGCGCTGGCGGAGCTGCTCGACCGGACCTTCCGCTCGCCCGGTCAGGTGACGCGGGTATTGGGCGTACCGGTGCTGGAGTGTGTGCGTGTCATTTCCACGCCGAGGGAACGCCGTCGCCGCTGGACCGCGCGGCTGACCTGGACGCCTGCGCTGGGGATTCTGTTGGCCTGCCTGTTTGTGACCGCGTCGCTGGCGTATTCGAGCCTGGAACGGCCGGCGTTGCACCAGCGGGCGATCGCTAAGCTGGACCACGCGCTGAGTAAGCTCGGCGTCCCGCCGACATCGTTGGCAGAGGAACATTCGCGTTGAGGTGCCCTCCGTGGGCTCGATGACGGAAGTGATGAAGAAGATGCAGGAGCAAGCGGGCCAGCGGGAGGTCCGCGCGCTCGAGGGGCCGAGCGAGGTCCGCCCGGCCGACGAGCAGGTCGGCCCCGCGGAAACACCCGACCCGCAGTCCGCCTTTGTCTCGAGCGACGTCGCGACGGAGGCGACTGCCTCGTCCGGCGAGGCGACCGGTCCGCCCGCTCCCACAACGCCCGCCGCACCGCCCCTCAGCCCCGAGACAGTCGTGTGGAACGCCAAGGACGTAGACCCGGCGGTGATCGCGTTCCACGACCGTTGCTCGGGGATCTGCGAGCAATACCGCTCGGTGCGTGCGCGCCTGTTGACGATGAACGCCGCGGCGGCGCGCCAGGTCATCGCCATCACCAGCAGCGTGCCCCAGGAAGGCAAGAGCGTGACCACGGTCAATCTGGGTCTGGTGATGGCCGAGGGCGGAGAGCACAACATTCTGATCGCGGACGCCGACTTCCGGCGCACCTCGCTGGCACGCATGCTGGGGATCAACGGCGCACCGGGGCTGGCCGAGTTGGTGCGTGGGGAGGCGGGGCTGAGCGAGGTGCTACAGCCCACGCCATGCCCGAATCTCAAGATCATTCCGGCCGGGGCCAGCGCGGGCAAGAGCTACGCGGAACTGCTGGGCGGTCCCCCGGCCCGAGCGATTCTGGCCGATTTCCGCGCGCTCTTCCACTATACGTTCCTGGACACGCCCCCGGTCACGACCGTCTCGGACGTGAGCATGCTGGCCCCGCATTGCGATGGGACGATCATGGTGATCGAGATGCGTCGCACGCCGGAACCCACCGTCCAGCAGGCCGTTCGCACGCTGCAAACGAACAACGTGAAGGTATTGGGCTGTATCCTCTCGCGGCACCCGGATCGTCCCTCACGCTACTATGACCGGTACTACTACAACTACTACCGCAACGATTGAGTCCACACGAACCGCGAGCGTCAGCGATCCGTCGGTCCGGCTCACCCCGGTTGTCTCCTCCCTCTCCGCTGAGCCGCGACCGTCAGCAAGCGCTCCGCACGACCGCGCCCGCACCGCCTGGAGCGCCTACGTCGAGAGTGCTCCCCAGGCCACCCTGTTCCACCACCCGCTCTGGTCCGAGGCCGTCCAGGCCGTCTTCGGACACGAGCCGCTGCACCTGGTCGCCAAACGGGGCGAGAATATCGTCGGCCTGCTCCCGCTGATGGAAGTCCGCAGCCTGCTCGCCGGTCGGCTGCTCGTCAGCATGCCCTACGCCACCTACGGGGGCATCCTGGCCGACGACGAGGAAGTCCGTGATGCACTGGCGGCTGAGGCCGTCCGGCTCGTTTGGCAGCGCGGGGCGCGGGTTCTCGAGCTGCGCTCTGCCCAAGCCACGATTCCCGGGTTCGAGCCGGACGAGCGCTATGCCGGCTTCTCACGCCCGCTGCCCCAGCGCCTCGACGACCTCGAGACGTTTCTGCCCCGCAAGGCTCGTGCCGCGGCACGACAGGCCCGGCAGCGCGAACAGCTCACCGTTCGCCACGACGCGGGTGGCACCGACATCGGCAACGCCGACTTGCAGCCCGTAGAGCTCGTCTGGACCCTCTATGCGCGCAACATGCGCCGACTGGCCTCACTCGCCTACCCGCGGCGGTTCTTCACCGAGCTCGTCCGTCGCCTGCGCAAGCGGGCCTGGGTCACGACCGTCTGGCGAGATCGGCGACCGGTCGCCGGTTTGCTCAGCTTCGTCTTCGGCGACACCGTTATGCCCTACTTCGTGGGCGTTGACGAGCGTGTCCGCTGCACCGGCTGCACCAACCTGCTCTATCTGACCGTCATGGAACGGGCCGTCGCCTGCGGGCTACGCCGTTTCGATTTCGGACGCAGTCGCCGAAACAACCACGGCTCGTTCGCCTTCAAGTGCAACCAGGGCTTTGAGCCGCAGGTCTTGGGGTACCAACGCTGTGTTCCGCCCGGTCGCAAGGCTCCTGACCTGACGCCGAGCAATTCCCGCTTCGCCCTTGCCCGGCGTCTGTGGCGGCACCTGCCCCTGTCGCTGACGTGTCGACTTGGGGGGTGGTTGTCGAGGTCGATTCCGGGTTGAGGGTGGCATGATGAAACTCCTGATGCTGACCCAGCGCTTCCCCTACCCCCCCGTCCGGGGTGACTGCATCCGGGCCTGGGGTGAGCTCGAATACCTTTCGCGCCGACACGACGTTTGGCTGGCCTGTGTGGACCGGGCCAGACCCTGGCCGGCGCAGTTGGCAGAAGCTGAACGCCGATGCCGCGACGTGGCGGTGTGCGTGCGCTCCCGCGCGGCGTGTTTACTGCGGGGTGGGTTGAGCCTCCTGTGTGGTCGCAGCCTGACGGAGGGGTACTTTGCCGATCGGGGGCTCGCCCGGGTGCTGCGATCTTGGGCCCAAGCGATCCCGTTTGACGCGGTGCTCACGTTCTCCTCCGCCATGGCCCCGTACGCGGAACTCGTCGGTGCTCTCCGCCGGGCCCTCGACATGAATGACGTGGACAGCTTCAAGTGGCGGAGCTATGCCGGCCAGGCAACGCCGCCGCTGAGCTGGCTGTATAGGCTGGAGGCGCGGCGACTGGCCGCTGCCGAGTCCGCTTGGGTCCGCGCACAGGATGTTACTCTGTTGGTGAATGAGCGCGAGCGCCGCAAGCTGGGGGACTGGGTCGAGCCGTCGCGCTCGGCGGTGGTGCGCACGGGGGTGGATCTCTCGCGGTACAGGCAGGTGGGTGTCGGGCCGGAGGGGATCTCGGTGCCGGCAGAGCCCGTTGTAGGCACGCTGGGCTCGATGTGCTATGCCCCTAATGTCCGCGCGGTGAACTGGTTTGCCCGGGGCGTCTGGCCGGTGGTCAAGCGTTCGCGGCCGCAGGCCCGCTGGCTGGTGGTGGGCAATCGCCCGAGGCGGAGCGTCCGCCGCTGGCACCAGCCGCCCGACATCACCGTTACCGGTTTCGTTCCCGACGTGCGGCCGTATCTGCGACGGATGCGTGTCTTCGCCGTTCCGGTCACCGGCGACATTGGTGTGCAGACCAAGCTGATCGAGGCGATGGCGGCCGGCAAAGCGGCGGTGGTGACGCCGGACGCCGCCGCCGGCATCGATTACGGCAACGAGCCGCCATTCCTGCTGGCCGAGACGCCCGAGCAATATGCCCAGTGTGTGCTGCGGCTGCTCAGTGACGATCGGCTGGTCGGTGAGCTGGGGGCGCGGGCTCGCGCTGTGGTGGAGGCCAACTACCGGGTCGAGGAGCAGGTCCGCTTGATCGAGCGGTGGCTGCAGCCTGACGGAGCGGCAGATCAACCCACGGGCGAACCGCGACCGACGGCGGGCGGCCAGTCCGGCAAAGCCCGCTTGGCAAGGTCCTGCGAGGTGGTGAACGCTTGATCCGCGACCGCAACATCGTCTGCCTCGCCAGCAACTGGTTCGACCACCCCACCAGCAAGCACCACGTGATGCGCATCCTTTCGGAGCTCAATCACGTCCTGTGGGTGAACTATCACGCCTCGCGCCGCCCGAAGCTCGGCGGGCGCGACGCGCGGATGATCGCCCGGCGTTTGCGACAGGCGTGCGGCGGGGCGCGCCGCATTTCGCCGACGCTGGAGGTCTTGTCGCCGTTGCTCGTGCCCGTGCCAGATTCGCGGCTGGCGCGCTATGTGAACGGGCGTGTGCTGGGGCGGCAGATCAGAGCCGCGCTACGGCGGGCGGGACGCCCGCACTCCCCGCGGGTGCCGGCGCGACCCACGCAGTTGTGGTTGTTCACGCCCGACGTTCCGGAGCTGATCGATCTGTTGCGACTAGGCGGGCTGGATGCCCGCACTCCCCTGGTGGAGCGTGTCGTTTATTACTGTGTGGATGACTTTGCCGCGTTTGCCGGTTTCGATGCGACCCTGGTGGCCGAGCTCGAACGCAGGACCATCGCGGCCAGCGACGTTGTCGTCACCAGCTCGGCCAAGCTGTACGAGCAGCGCCGGCCGCTGCATCCGAACACCCACCTGGTCCTGCACGGGGTCGATTACGACCACTTCGCCGCGGCGGCCGACCTGTCGCCCGACGCCATCCCCGACGACATCAAGCACCTTCCGCGGCCCGTGCTGGGCTACTTCGGGCTGATCAGCGATTACGTCGATCTGGAGCTGCTCGCCCAGGCGGCCCGCCGTCGACCGGATTGGTCGTTCGTGCTCATCGGCGAGGCGCGCTGCGATCTGGGCTGGCTGCAAGGGCTGAGTAACGTGCACGTTCTCGGGGGGCGGGCATACAAGGAGCTTCCGGCGTATTGCCGCGGTTTTGACGTGGGGCTGGTCCCGTTCCGCATGAACCGTCTGACGCGGGCGGTGAACCCGATCAAGCTGCGTGAGTACCTGGCGGCCGGGCTCCCGGTCGTCTCGGCCCCCTTGCCCGAGGTGAATCGCTACGCCCACCGGCAGGCCGGATGCCCACCCGACGCGCCCGGGTGCTCGTGCCACGCCGTTTACACGGCGGAGGGGCTGGACGAGTTCCTGGCGGCCTGCGTCGCCGCTTTGCGGGCCGGCGGCGCGGCTAACCGCCAGGCACGGCAGGCCTTGGTCCAGAGCGAGAGTTGGCGTGCCCGGGTCGAGTTGCTGTCGGAGATCGTGAGCGGCGGCCGGTGCCCCGGCCAGGCGTGGAAACGCCAAGCGCTCGAATGCCCCGTCACAGTCGGATGAGCAGCATCGTTGCCGCGATCAGCGTCAGTCCCACCAACAGCATTGTCGATACGGCCCGATCGTGCGGCTCTCGGTGTACGGGGCGCGCGTGTCGCCGCTTCCGATGATGGTGGCGCGCCGGCAGCAGTACCACGTCCTTGACGGCCAACGGCTGCGCGCAAGTGGCGCACAGATGCTCGGTGTCCAGCTCGCCGGGGCGCATCCGATGGCGATGACCGCATCGCCGGCAGTGCAGGCGGACGTGCGCCGGGATAAGAAGGCGGCCGCCGCAACTTCCGCAGCGAATTGTGTGCCCGCTGAGCGAGCGCTGGATCTTGGCCAGGCAGCGCCCGCAACGGAACGCCGGTGTGCCGGCGAACGTCGCCGCCGCCGTCCCCACGTCGGGGGCAAGACCGGGCGCGGGCGCGAGTTCGCGGGCAAGATGCCCGCACTCCCCGACGGCAGGGTCTCGTCCCGGCGCAACGGCCGACGCCTCTGCCGGATCCGCTTGGGCAAGCTGGCAAACGGCGTGTCCCATATCAGACGAATCGCCTGGTCGGTGGCGTCACGTTAGTAAGGAGCTGATCCGCCACAGCGCGGATTAT
>JAUWXH010000262.1 GCA_030616465.1 Planctomycetota bacterium
AGACTTACTTCCCAATGCACAACTGGGCAAAGAGTCGGTCCAGGACCTCCTCGCGCACCGGTCCACGCGCTGCCGCACCGAGCTGCGCCCACGCGCTGCTCCGCTCCAGCGCCACGATCTCAGGGTTCGCCAGATCAGACCCGCTCCCGGAGGCTGTGTGCCGTGCCTGCTCGAGCCTCGCCCGGACCGCGCCAAGCTCCTCCAACGGGACGTGTGCACCATGACCCCCGGCAGCGACCTCGAGGCGATCTGCAAGGACCCGCTTGAGGCCTGCGAGGCCAGCCCCGGTCGCCGCGCTCACGTCCACCGTGGCAGCGAAATTGGCAGGGGTTCCGGCGGGCTGGGCGGCTGGTTCGAGATCGCACTTGCTGCGCACCAACACGCGCCGCCCCACCGGGATTCGCCCGCACGCGGCCGTCTCGCGCGCGTCCCAGGCCATCGTAACGTCGTGCACCCAAAGCACGAGGTCAGCTTGGTCGGCGGTTCGTTCCGCGGCGAGATGGGTAGCCAGTTCCAGCTCGTCGGCGGCTTCGCCGAGCCCCGCGCAATCCTGCAACACGGCCGAAAGCCCGTTCAGCTCGATCTCCGCGGACAGCACGTCGCGCGTCGTCCCGAGGATCGGAGAGACAATCGCGCGCTCGCACCCGAGCAGTGCGTTGAACAGCGTGCTCTTGCCGGCGTTCGGCAGGCCGACCAAGGCGACATGCGGCTTGCCGCCCCACGACTCGCGGCGGTCAGCCGCCATGAGCCCGGAGATCATCTCACGCATCGTGTCGATCGAGCCGCACACCTCGCCGGGAGTGATGAAGCGGACATCCTCCTCTTCAACGAAGTCGATCCCGGCCTCGATCCGGGCGAGCAATTCGGTCAGGCGGTCCGTCAGCTCATTCAGAAGTTGTCGGCCGCGGCCCCGGCTCAGGCGGGCTGCCTGCCGGGCGGACGCTTCGTTCTCCGCCCCGATCAACGACAGAACGCCCGCGACTTGCCAGGCGTCGAGCTTGCCGTTCAGGTAGGCGCGGGCCGTGAACTCACCGGGCAACGCCCGGCGCGCCCCCGATTCGATCACACGCGCGCTGAGCGCGCGCAACACGGGCAAGCAACCGACCGTGTGCAGCTCGACCAAATCCTGACCGGTATAGCTCGCGGGCCGGCGGAACCACAGCACCGTGGCCGGCAAGGTATGGTCGCGGCCGAGACGCACGCGGCCTTCGCCCCAGACGGGGCGAGCGCCTGTCCAGTCACCGGGCGGCGCGGGGCCCAAAGCACGCGCCAGCTCGAAGCTATCCGGACCGCTCAGACGGACGATCCCAATCGGCGCGGCTTCCCACCCGCTCGACACAGCGATGATGGTGTCGTCAATGGCCGGCATCTGCATGATAGGCGGTTCCGGTGCTACGGGGCGGGAACGCTCGCCGGCTGAGACGTCGCACCCTCGGCCTGGAAGCCGACCGCGGCGACGCGCCACAGCTTGTCCTCACCGCGGACGCACTTCACGCGAATCAAGGCGGCATCGTCCGCACCGCGGGCGGGCACCAGCACCAACGCTTCCGGGGCGGTTTCGGTAGGCGGCGTGCACCGCATTCGATCCAGGTCGAGACCTTCGACATAGTAGCCGATGATCGCGCCCCAGGTCCTGGTGAACTGATCCAGCACCTCTTCATCCGACAGGTCGGACACGCGTGGGTGTCCCCGGAGCCGGCGGGTTATTCCCTCCTTCGCCGCCAGGGATTGAAGCTCTTGCCGGCAGCGCTGCGCGGCCGGCTTGTCGTCCCGGGCGATGGCACGCCGTTCGGCGACCAGGCACAGCAGGGTGCTGCGGGCCGCGTCCTCCGGCGTCGTCAAATCCACGTACAGCTCGCCGGCCGACTGCGCGTCCGCGACCGAATTCGAGCTGTCCGGCCGGCTATCGCAGGCGCTGAGCACGGCGACGAGCAACGCGACCGCGAGCCAGCCGATAGTACCCAGGGCACGCACCTGCGGCCGTTTCAGGCGAGCGGAGCGGTACTCCCCCGCCGAACCAGACAACATCTTCACCTCGGATTGACCCGCTGCCGGCCCGGGCCGCACGGCTCCAACGGGGCGGCGACGCGTTCTCAGCCCATGCAGTCGGGTTCCAGCTTCGTGAACAAGATCTCCGGTTCGCCGAGCGCGTGACCGGCGGCCAGCGGCGTCGGCGACTGCCAGCGCACAGCCCTGTCCGAAAGCCCGAGCATCTCCAGCAGTCTTACCGCCGTGCGCGGCAGGAACGGCCACGACAGAACCGCCAGGTGCTGCACGGCGTGAATACAGGTGGCGATCGCCGCAGCGCAGTCCGTCGGGTCATCCTTTCGCGTTCGCCACGGCTCGCGCGCGTTGAAATGCTCGTTGCAGAGCCGCGCGTAGCCCATCAGCTCTTCCAGAGCGGCCCGGAAGCGATGCCCCTCGATGCACCCGCCGACCTTGGCCAACGTTTCCCCGGCGCGGGCGATGTGCTTTCGGTCTCTCTCGGTCTGATCTGCGGCGTCCGGCATCCGGCCGTCCAGGTAGCGCTTTGCGAACGTCAGCGTGCGGTTGACGAAGTTCCCGAACGCCGCCACTAGCTCGCTGTTGTTCCGCACGACAAAGTCCTGCGGGTCGAAGGCGGTGCGGGCAGCTTCCGGGGCAATGGCGGTCAGGTAGTAGCGCAGCGCATCGGCATCGAAACGCTTGAGGTATTCTTCGACCCAGACGGGCGAATCCGGCGGCGTCTGACTCTTGCTGACCTTCTCCGCGTCGCCGCCCAGGCGGATGTTGACGAAGTTGTTGGCGACCACGGCCGCGGGCAACTGATGCCGCTCGTCGGCCATCAGCATGGCCGGCCAGATCAGCGCGTGAAAGACCGTGTTATCTTCGCCGATGAAATGCACGATGGCACTGTCGGGGTCGCACCACCAGTGCTGATAGCCCTCGACGCCCTCGCCCCGCTCGGCACACAGCGCGGCGGTGAACGAGATGTACCCGATCAGCGCGTCGAACCAGACGAACAACACCTTGCCCTGGGCCTCGGGATCATCCAGCGGGACGGGGATGCCCCACTCGATATCGCGTGTCATCGCCCGCTCGGGCAGCCCCTGCTTGATCTGCCCCAGGGCGAAGTTCAGCACGCTCGGCCGCCACTGTCCCTGCTTGGACTCCAACCACTCTTTCAGCGGCTTCTCGAATTCGTTCAGGCGGAGATACCAGTGGGTCGTTTCGCGGACCTCGGCCGGCTCTTCCGTGATCGTGCTGACCGGGTTCTTCAGCAGCAGCGCGTCGATGATCGCGCCGGTCCGCTCGCACTGATCGCCGAACGCCTCGTGGTCGCCACAGTGGTGGCAGATCCCCTTCACGTAACGGTCCGGCAGGAAGCGCTTGACCTTCGGGTCATAGAGCTGCTTGGTCCGCCGCTTCGTGAAATAGCCCTTGTCATAGATCCGCCTAAAGAACTCCCGGCTCAAGTGCTCGTGTATCTCCTGATAGTCCGGCTGGTGCGTCCCGCCATAGACGTCGAATTCGATCCCCAGCCCGGCGAAGTCCTGCTTCTGCCGCTGGTGGAAATGGGTGGAGACTTCCTGGGGCGTGCTGCCGGCCCGCATGGCGGAGATTTCGATCGTCACCCCGTTGTCGTCGCTCCCGCAGATGAAGCGGACGTCCTTGCCGCAGGCGCGCAGGTAGCGCACGTAAATGTCGGCCGGCAGATAGGCCCCGGCAATGTGCCCCACATGCAGCCGCCCGTTCGAGTAAGGCAGCCCGGATGTCACCAGATAGCGGCTGGGCATGAGTCCAATCTCTCCGGCCAGCTTGGCGCTAGAGCGCGATGGTACGCGCCGGGCTGCGGGCGTGCAACGCGAACCGAGGGGGAATCCCCGACGCCGCACGGCCGCCTGGCTTACGCTCGAACCGCCCGCAGGGCCCGAGCGCGGCGCAAAAAAGGCCGGTCGGCGTGACGCTATCCGTCACGCCGACCGGGTGAAACGCGTTCAAACTACGCCAACCGCGCTAAGCGATCCTCCAGCAATCCGCAGGCCGCACGGCGTTGCAGACTATCGTCCAAGCTAGGGCGGCGGACTGACGTCCCACGGTTCCTTAGGCGGGTAGTCCTCGAACCGCTGCCAGATCCCGGCCCACGGCTTGTTGGGCCAGATGCTCCAGTTGTCGCCGAACACAAACCGCGTGTCGTACCTGGCGTAACGCGCGCTGCCGTCCAGGAACACCGCGACATGGTAGTCCTGCTGCTTGTGCCAGCCGACCAGAGACTTGCGCTCGGCCTGCTGGTCGGGGATGATGCCCACGGCGGCCCCGGGCGGCCGGGCACCCTCCAACGCGTAGTTCATGCGGTTCTCGTAGAAGATGATGAAGTCCGACGAGTAGCGCGACGACCGATCGCGGATGATCAGCGAGCCGGCGCCCGCCCGACCAGTGTGTATGCCCG
>JAUWXH010000320.1 GCA_030616465.1 Planctomycetota bacterium
CGCCAAACGCCAAGTTCGCAACCTCCGAACACTTCCTTGGCTCGCCTCCGGCAGCTCGCCGAGCGCCACGCAGTTTTGGGCCAGTTCTCGCTGGCAACCGCCCGCCTCGAGGATGCCCTGGAGCGTGCGCCCGACGACGCCGACCTGCTGGTCGATCTGGGCAGCATCCTCTACCGCGCGCAGCGCCATCAGGAGGCAGGCGGTCGCTTTCAGGCCGCGGCCGAGCTGTTCCCTGACCACGTGGGTGCGATCGAGGGCCTGGCACTGGTCGCCGCCACCGAAAACCGCTACGCTCAAGCCCGCACGCATCTGAAACACCTGCTCCGCCTGAAGCCGGAGTCGGGCCGCTTCTGGCTCCGCTATGGCGACATGGAGCACAAGCTCGGAAACGCCGGCGACGCCGTCCGAGCGTGGGAGCGGGTGTTGAGCGTGCGGGAGGCGGACGATCGTGCGGTCGGAAAAGCCCAAGCCCGGCTCGAGTATTTCGCGCCGGCGACCACGCCCGGCCGGCCATAAGATCGCCCACATGTTATGACAAAAAGCAAGCAAAGCGCCAAGCCGCCGATCGTGGTGATTTTCGGCGACGAAGCCTATCAGAAGGCAACCACCCTCAGCCGCATACTCGACGAGCTCCTGCCGCCCGAGGTCGATCGCGCCCTGGCCCTGACCGAGTACGACGGGACGCAGAAGGAGGACCAGGGCGGCCCCGTCTTCGCCGCCGTCATGGACGACCTGGCCACGCTGCCCTTCCTGGCCGACCGGAGGGTCGTCGTCATCCGCGACGCGGACATGTTCATCAGCGCGTGCCGCAACAAGCTGGAGAACTACCTGAAGGCCCCGTCGCCCACCGGCACGCTGATTCTCGAATGCCGCAGCTTTCCGAAGAACACCCGGCTGTGCAAGGCCGTCGCGCCGGCCGGCGGACGACTGCACGAGTGCAAGAAGCTGACCGGCAAAGACGTCGTCGATTTCGTCTTTGCCGAAGCACACGCGCGGAACAAACGCATCGACTACCCGGCCGCGGCCCGGCTCGTCGAGCTGACCGGCCCCGAGCAGGGCGCCCTGGCCGCCGAGGTGGAGAAACTGTCGCTCTACGCCGCCGACCGCCCGTCCATCACCGAGCAGGACGTCGCCGAGCTCGTCGGCCAGAGCCGCGAGGAGAAGATCTTTGCGGTGATGGATGCCGCCGCCACCGGCCGCCTCGCCGACGCCCTGCAGCTATGGCATCAGGTGCTGGCAACCGATCCGGGGGCCGTCTACAAGGCCGTCGGCGGCATGGCGTTCGTCGTACGGCGTTGGCTGGCCGCCCACCAGATGCTGGCCGAGGGCCTGCCGCTCGGCGCCGTGGCACCCAAGGTAATGATGTGGCGCCGCGAACGGGAACTCGCCACGCTGCTCCGCCGACTGCCCCCACACAGGATGAGAGAAATCCTCGCGGCCATCTGCTCCCTCGACTCGCAAGCCAAGCTCGGCACGCGGTCGATAGAAGCGGGTGTGGAAGCTCTGCTGCTCGAGCTGGCCACGTCGGCCGCCCAGCCGGCAGCCGCAAGTCCGTAGCACCGGGCTGCCCGAGCATCAACAGGGAGGTTCACATGGCTGCGAGATTCGGAGTGGCGCCGTGGCTGTGCGTCTTGATCGTAGCGGGCGGATGCACTTGGCCGCACCAGCGCCCGGGCGCGCGCAATCAGAAGCCGGAGGGACCCGAGCCGCAGAAACCCTCACTGGCCGTCCAGAAACCGACCGACGACCCGCAGATCGAGCCGGCGGAGTCCGTTGACCAGCGCATCCTGGACTATGTCCGCAACATCGACGGGGTGGCCCGCCGCGTCAATCCCGACCCGAGTGGATCGTCCGACCCCCGCCGCGAAGCGGTTTACACGTCGCCCCCGCACCTGGCGGCCGATGCGCAGGAATCGCCGATTCGCGTGAATCCTATCCCGCCACCCACCACCACGGAGGGTCAGGCCCCGGTGACGTTCGAGCCGACGCTGGCATCGCGAACTGACTTCTCGCCCGCCGGCAGCATGGATCCGGCGGACGGTTCCGCGACGGCCACGATTCCCGACACGCCGCCATCCCCGCTCAAGCCGCCGGTTCTGACGAAGGTGGACGTGCGCGGTGAGCGTGGGCCCGAGGTTTCGGATGTGGCCGAGCCCGCCGAAACGGCGGCCGTGAACGCTCCCGCCACCGCCGCCAATCACCCCATCTCCCTAAAGGACTTCCTCGAGCGCCAGATCAGCCGGACACGCGACCCCTCCTTCCAACAGCAGTTCGACACGCGCCTCCTGCACGCTGCCGCCGGAGACTATGAAAAGGCCCGCCAACCGCTCGAGCTGGTCTCCGACCAGCAACAGCAGATGGCGGCCCGGTTCATCGAAGCCTACATCGTGTTCCGTGAGCGGACCCTCGGCGACGACCCCACCGAGGCCGCCAATGCCGCCCTGCGCGAAATCGAGCAGCTCGCCGACGCGCTCCGGCCGCTAAGCGACCTGAGCATCCCGACGCTGGTCCTGTGCCGGGCCGTCCGCGGCTACGGACAGTACGACGTGATTGACCCGCCGAGCTTTCCGACCGGCAACCCCATCGAGTTCGTCACGTATTGCGAGCTGCGCCACTTCGCCACCGAGCGCCAGCCCGACGGAACATACCACGCGCGGTTCGACATGCGTACGACCATCCTGACGCGGGACGGCACCACGGTCTTGAACCTCCACGACCGCGACATCGTGGACCGCTGCCGCAGCCGACGCCGCGACTGCTTCATCCCCCGCCTCGTCCGCCTGCCGGCCACACTTTCTCCCGGCCAATACGTGGCAAAAGTGACAATCATTGATAAACTGGCACAGAAGGTGGCCGAGAGGCGCGCCACGTTTCGCGTGATCGCCGCTCCGTAGCGATCCGCCTGGCGTGGTCCAGCGAGTGGAAGACTCCGAGAGGGCCAATCGGTGAATGTGCCGCGGTTCATTCGGCGCATCTTTCGCGCCCCGTACGACGGTCTGCGCCATGCGGGCGTCGTCGAGGAGGGGGTGCTGTACCGCTGCGGCCAGCCCACCACCGAGCAGCTCGCCGAGCTGATCGACCGCTACGCGCTCAAGACCGTCGTCAGCCTGCGCGGCACGCGCCCCTCCGACCACCCCGATGCCTGGGAGGAGCTCGAGCGCGACCTCTGCCGCGAAAAAGGCGTCGCTTTCGTCAGCCTGCCGTGCAACCATAAGAATCCCCCCACCGCCGAGCAGGTTGAGCGTTTTCTCGAGCTGATGCGCGACGCGCGTCACCACCCCGTCCTGGTCCACTGTCGCCTCGGTCAGCAGCGTACTCTGCTCTTCTGCGCGCTCTACCGTGTCCGCATCGGCGGCGTCGACCCCAAGGACGCCCTGCGCGAGATGGACGCGCTCGGGTTCAATTCCCGCCATCGCCGCCACCGCCGGCTGCTGGCCGCGTTTCACGAGTTTGGCCAGAACCCCGAGGCTGCCCAATCCGCTGGCTCGTAGCAGCGCCCCACACGCTGCTTGCGCATCGGGCGCCTTTGCCGCTGGTGCGCCGGGGTGCCTACGTCTAGATATTCTAGGTAGCGTGCGCACGCGCTCGCCCCCGTCTAACCACCCCGCGCCACCACTCACAGCCTGCCAACGGTTGACACCGCCCACCGACCCCGCTTAACCTGCCAAGCACCCATGGAGCCCAAAATGTCTAAGCCAACCCCACGCCTGGGACGAGGACTCAGCGCCATCATCGGGGCCCGCACCCCCCGCCCCCGACCCCCCCCCCTCGCCCCCCCCCCCCCCCGCCC
>JAUWXH010000459.1 GCA_030616465.1 Planctomycetota bacterium
GCGCCGACGCCCGCAGCCGTGCTCGTGCAGGGACCATCCCAGCGGATTGAGGAATGTCGGGGCGGCTCGGCGGGGACTAAGGAGGGCAGCGGCCAGGACCACGCCGGCGGCCATCGCCACCAACATCGTCTTCTGCCCGAAGTCGTTGACGGTGAAATGGCTGCGGAACGTGACGAACCCGGCAACGGCAACAACTGCCGAAAGCAGCAGCAGCCTGAGGCCGGCGTCGTTCCAGGCCCGTTTCCAAATCCGGCGGGGCAGCAGCAGCGGAAACAGGATCAATGGGCCCAGCTCCAGCAGCAGCACCCAGGGCAGGTCAAGCAGGTTGGCGAAGATCCCCGGCGACACCAGCCTGCCGAGCAGAGCGTTCCACTGGTGCGGCCACTCAGTGGTGAGCCCTTTGCCGATGCGCCGTGACATCTCGGAATAGCCGAGCAAGCTGGGGGTCCCCGCGGCCAGGATGAGCAGTCCCACGATGGCGCCGGCGGCGAGACGCTTGACCGCTAGCGTCGGCTGCCGGCGGTGCGAAACGGCTTCAACCAGGAGATAGCAGCCCACCCCGGCGAAGGCGGTCATGGTTACCCACACGGTCGATCCGATCATCGCGGCCCCCAACAGCGACCCAAGGATGAGCCAGCCCCGCCACCAGCCTTTCCGCGAAAGCGTGTAAACGCCCAACAGCAGGATCAGCACGCCCAAGACGTTCTGCGGGCTCCAGATCATCTGGTTGAGGAAGTTGTGGATGCGGACCACGGGATCGGCCCAGGCGTCCAGGGTGATCACCGGGACTCCGCGTAAGAGGACCGAAACAATGTCGAGGCTGCCGACAGCCGTGCATAGCAGGGCGGCCAAGCTTGCCGGCCCGTCTCCCCCGGTGAAACGCTTGACGATCAGGTAGAACATGCCCGCGGTGGTCATGCCGACCACGGCACTTTGCAGGCCGAACGCCAGTTCGATGCTCACTCCCGCGGCCACGGCCCGCAGCGTGGCCGGGATGAGGTAGAAGAAATGGTAGTAGTACACGGGGTCCGCGGCGCCCGCGCTATAGAAGACGTTAGTCAAGGGAAGCGGTTGTTACCCCAGCGAGAACAAAACCGCGTGGTGCTTGATGAAGTCGTGGATCAACGCCGGAACCGGGTAACCCTTCAGCTCGGTCGGCCAGTAGGGCCCGATCGTGGCGAAGGCGACCAGCCCGGCCAGGGCGGCGCACAGCAACTTGGTGGAGCGATGGTCGAATAGGCGCAGCTCGGGACCGGGACGCTCCTGGCCGCTTGGGCGGGCCCGCGCGCTCCGCCGGCTGAGCCACCAGCTCGTCTGTAGCAGCACCCAAACGTACGCCAACAGGGCCCACGGGTTGTTGGTCACGTGCCAGACCGGATTGAGCAGGACCGGTGTGACGGCGAGAGAAAAGGCGATGCTCAGGAGCGCGCGGCCGGCGATATCCCAGTCTTCGCCCAGCTTCGTCAGACGCACAACGAGCTGACCGGGGAGATAGCATAGCAGCAGCAGGGTTGCCGGGGCGGCGATCGGCGTCCAGCGGCTGGCGGCCAGCCCTACCGCCAGGGTGGGCAGAATCCAAACGAATCGCTTCAGGGCCGTCCTCCAGATCCGGGTCAACGATGTTCTCAGATGTTATCGCGTTTCTTGGCCGGGGAAGTACCGCGCTGGGCCGGATTCCGGGCGCGTGGTGCCCAGAATGCGGATGACCGCTCGCGACGGGATGCTCGCGGGAGCCCGCCGTCAACCCCACATCTCGGATCGTCCGATACAGCATAGCGATGGAACACGATCGTGCTGCGAACGAGCCGACGCCCCGCTATCGCCCTACGCGTCGGGAATTGCTGGCTGGCGCGGCGGCGACCGCGGTCGGCATGTTTGCGCGGCTCGGGAGCGCTTCCGGACAACAGGCCGCATCGGCGCCCGTCGCCACTCAGCCACGTGCAACTGCCCCGGCCGCCAGCCCCTGGTGGATGGGCGAGAAGCACCCGCGTTCGCGAGTCGTCGATGTACGCTCCGACAAGGTCTTGAATGCCTCCGTGCCCGACCCCGTGGCCCTGGGTGAGCTGTTGGATCAGGCGCTTTGCTCCCTGACCGACACGGCCACGCCGCAACGGGCCTGGCGGTCTGTGCTCGGCACTGCCCGGCGGATCGTGGTGAAGCTGAACTCGGTCGGCGTCGATACTATCGGAACCAGCGACGCGATGGTGCGCGTGCTGGTGGGGGGGATGAAGGAGGCAGGCTACGATCCAGGCCAAATCGCCTTAGTCGAGGCGCCACAATACCTTACGGGAATACTGGGGACGCGCAAGCCTCCACGCGGGTGGGGCCCGCCGATCGTCGTCGGTGGGAATCCGGAACCGCTAGCCGCCTACCTGCACGAGGCCGACGCGCTGATCAACGTGCCCTTCCTCAAGACGCATCAGATTGCGGGAATGTCCGCGTGCCTGAAGAACCTCTCGCACGCGCTGATCCGGCATCCGGCGCGATACCACGACAACGGCTGCTCGCCGTATGTCGGGCAAGTCGTTGGAACACAAGAGGTTAGCTCAAAACTCAAGCTGAACGTGGTCAACGCCCTGCGGGTGGTCGTGAACAACGGGCCGGACGCCAGACAGCAAGAAATCGTCGGTTACGG
>JAUWXH010000289.1 GCA_030616465.1 Planctomycetota bacterium
CTTCTGAAACGAAAGGCCCAGCGAGCGCCCATGTTGGAAGACCGTTTCATACTCGCCTCGCCAGCGGAGGTAGGCGCGCAGGAAGCGCAGGCGGTCGGCGAGCGTGCATTGGCGGCGGAACCACTGGTTGAGCTGGGCGAGGTTGCGGACGACGGCCCGGTCGCTGACCGGCACGCCCAGCCGGGCGCTCTGCAAGTCAACGAAAACCGTTCGATATCGCCCCGGGGCCACCACTTGGGCCAGGATGTTCGCCGCGTGCATGTCGCGGTGCTCGAAGCCGGCCTGATGTGCCCGGGCGATCATCTCGGCCAGCAACTCGACCAATCGGGCCGTGTCGTGGCGACGGCGGTGCGCGTCCTCGTCCGACTGCAATGTCTGCCAGTATTCGCTCAACGCATACGCCGGCTCAACCGCCTCGGTCACCAGCAATGAGCACGGTCGTCCGCCGCAACGCAGCACCACCGTGTACCCCGCCGGGCGCACCGCCGCGATACCTGCGCGTAGGGCGTAGATCCCGCCGTTCCACTCCGCCTGGCATGGCGGGTCTCGGAACAGCCTCTTGAGCGAATCCTTCCCGGCCCGCCGGATGTAGTACTTGAGGTAGTAGGTGCCACCGGCGATTGGCGCCCGCCAGACCTCGCGGGTGGCGTTGTCCTTGACGCGTTGCCAGCCTTGTTTGCCCGGCTCTGCCCACGCCGTGGCCGGCACCTCTGCCAGCACGCGCTCGAACCCGTTGCGGAAGGTCCAGCGTAGCCCGTCGAATGTCTCGCTGGCGATGTGGGCCGGTGCGGTCTCAGCCTGGGCGGCGGCCGCCAGCCACCCTGGTGCCGCCACGATTCGCGAAGACCCACTCGAAGGCGGGGGCAGATTGGTCGTTTCCATCGGCTGGTTCAAGCGGTTGGCGTCTTGGTCGGCCGCCGCGGGAGCCGCACGAAAGGATTCTACCGCGTCCATGCGTGTCTTCTCCACATTCCGAGCATACTATCGGACGTGGGCGTTGGGAAGCGCCAAGCGCCGATCCGGTTTATCCGGCGGAGCGCAGGCAGGCACCCGGCGGCACGCCGGATCGGCGATCCGGCCGCGACGGGCGAATTGCCTGCTTTCACTTAACCACGTTGTCGATAAAAATGAGACGATTGCACAGGAATCGGCAATGCCGTATCGCAACATGACGCTTGACGAGCTCGCCCGGCACATCGGGATGGATGCGCGCGAGGTTCGGCGTCTGGCGAATCGCGGCGTTTTGCCGGGCCGGCAGGTGCGCGGAGAGTGGCGCTTCAACCGTGCCCAAATGCTCGATTGGCTGCAACGCGAGATGCACTCGCTCGGGGAAAAGCACATCCGCAACCTCGAGCAGGCCACGTCGGACGGGCAGGAGACCACCATCGTCGGCAGCCTGCTGGCCGCCGAGGCCGTGGACATGAACCTCCCGGCCAAGTCCAGGGCGTCGGTCCTGCGAGAGTTGGCCAGTCTGGCTGAGCGGACCGGCTTGGTGTATGACCGCGTCAGTCTGATCGAGGCCCTCGAGGAGCGTGAGGCGACCCGCTCGACCGCGCTGCCCAACGGCATCGCCTTGCCCCACCCACGCCGTCCCTTGCCCTATGCAACCGCCGAGCCGCTGCTGTGCCTGGCCCGCACGCCGGGAGGAATTCCGTTCAGCGCGCCGGACCGCAAGCTGACCGACCTGTTCGTGCTCGTGGTCAGCCACGACGAGCGGCAGCATCTGCACGTCCTGGCCCGCCTGAGCCAGATCTTCCTGACCGATCTGCCCGTCGCCCTGCGCGAAACCGACGACGCCGAGGTGGCGCTGACACTCGTGCTGCAAACCGAGCGTCAGCTTCTCGCCCGGCGGTGAGCATGGACATCCCGTGCGGCAACGATTAGACCCACTGCATGCGCGGGGAAGGCATGGACGAAGCACAGGCCGCCGAGCAGCCGGTCGACCAGCGCTGGCCCCTTCTCTTCTTCGCTGAGTTTCGGAAGCCGCCTGGCGAACATCGCATCGACGAAGGACTCGCGAACGCCCCCAAAGCCACCAGTAGGGGTCGTTCTCGGCCGTGCTCTCGAAGTCACACTCCGTCTGGCCCTGAAAGTGCTTGCACGGCGAGACCTCGGCAAACGGTCGGTCCTCGCAGAAGCCGTGCAGCCGCTCGACGTGCTCCAGCGCCGCCTTGGCATCGGTCTGCGGCGGCGCGCGAAACGAGAAGTGGATTGTCAAACCCATAGTGATGCTCCCTGGTTACGTTGATGAATGCCACGGGGCGTGTTCGAGTAGAATTGGCCTGGCGGCCTCCACGTCTGTCAGCACGCCGACAAGCTCGTAGACGTCGAACCAGCAGCGCCCACACGCCGAGCAGGTGACGTGCTGGAAGGCACACCAGCCGCACCGAGCCGCGGTGTGCCACAGCGGGAATCCAGCGCCAGTCGGCGAGCTTGGAAGGAAGCTCTTTAGCTCATCAGAGGCCCGCCTCTCGCCGCCGCTGTCCGACACGCAGGGACGCCCCACCGGCCCGATCGGGTATACTGAGCGTTGTTCACGTCAGGGATGGCGACGGGCCGTGGGGACAGAATCGCGGTGACCTGAGAGGTAGCGCGCCGGGGGTCGGGGCCGTGGCCGAGTCCGACAGCAGCTTGATTGCACAGGCGGTCGAGGGCGATCGTGACGCCCTCACCACGCTCCTGCGCAGGCACGGGCCACCGCTTCGCCAACACCTGCGCATCAGTCGAACCTGGCAGGGCTGTCTCGATGCGGACGACGTGCTACAGGTGACCTACCTGGAGGCCTTCCTGCGAATCGGGCAGTTGATCTCCCGCGAACCGGCGGCGTTCGCCGCCTGGCTCCGGACGATTGCGGAGAACAATCTCCGCGATGCGATCAGGCAGCTCGGGCGCGACAAACGTGCCAACCCACGCCGGCGGATCCGGCCCCCGACGTTGGACCAATCCACCGTGCTGCTGCTCGAGCGAGTCGCCCGCACCTCGCTGACCGCCAGCCGCGTCGTCGCGGGCAAAGAAGCGCAACAGTCGCTGCGGCAAGCAGTTACGCAACTGCCGCAGACATATCGGACGGTCGTCGAGCTGTACGATCTGGAGGGCAAATCACCCGCGGAGGTGGGCCGGGCCCTGGGTCGCTCGACCGGGGCGATCCACACGCTCCGTGCCCGGGCTCACGACTGGCTGCGGGAGGTTCTGGGCCCGGAATCGAAATTTTGAAATTTTTTCACGATTTTGCGTTAGTCCGGGCCCGTTTTGTCGCCCCAGGCCATCGGAACCGCCCGGCCCGAGCGGGCCGGGCACCTCCAGCGACCCGGAGGAGTCGCCATGAGCAACGCCGCCCACGAGATCAACGACCGCTCGGACGCCGAACCGGGAACCGCCAGGGCCGCCAGCGCCGCCCAATGGCGCGCCAAGTTGGGGCCGAACGACAACGATTCGCGGGAGGTTCAATCTGAATCACGGGAAGACGAGCCGCCGGAGGACGGCTGACAAACAGAACCCGCAGCGCAAGCGACGGGTCTCAAGACCCCGCGCTGGCGCTTGCGGCTCCGATAGACGCCGCTGATGACTGAAAACTGGGAACTGAAAACTGATCACTGAAAACTGACAACTGGAAACTGGTAACCGCGAAAGGAGAACTGGATCATGTGTAATCGACACACCACACTGACACTCGCAGCCGGACTCGCGATCCTGCTGACCTCCCCGGGCGTCTGCCTGGCGGGCGACCTGTTTGGGCCTCCGGTCTTCTACGCCGTCGACTACGGCCCTTGTTCCGTCGCGATCGCGGACCTAGACGGCGACGGCGATGCGGACTTGGCCGTGGCGAACTACAGCAGCGAGGACGTTTCGGTTCTGCTGAACTACGGGGACGGCACGTTTGCGGGGCAGTTCGCCTATGCCGTCGGCGATAGGCCCATTTCTATTGCGATCGCGGACCTGGACGGTGACGGCGACACCGACCTGGCCGTGGCGAACCGCTGGGCCGCCAACGTCTCAGTCCTGCTGAACCACGGCGACGGCACGTTCGCGGGCCAGGTCACCTACGCGGCTGGTTCTCTGCTGTGGTCCCTTGCGACCGACGATTTGGACGGCGACGGGGATGCGGACCTGGCCGTGACGGACGCCTACGGCAGCGTTTCCGTCCTGCTGAACCACGGCGACGGCAC
>JAUWXH010000187.1 GCA_030616465.1 Planctomycetota bacterium
CGACTAGACCCTGCCGGAGAACCAGGATTACTACACTGACAACGTAATCCTGACCCGCGCGGACCAAGAGGGTCTCTTCAACATCGTCCTGGAGCCCTACTTCTCGGATTGGTCGTTTAGCCCGCTGGGGACGCAGTGGGCGTATTCCGGGATGAATGGCAACCCCACATGGGATCCCGGTGAGGGCGCGGTTAATTATGAAAGCCTGACTTTCTCGGCCTGGGTTGAGTCTCTTGAGTATTGGGTCGGCGACAACATCGTAAACAGGCCCGGTGTGGTGCATCTGCTCGACGATGACATCTACGTTGACATCTACTGCACTCACTGGACGAGTGGCGGCCTAGGCGGCGGCTTTGCTTACGATCGCGGGATCCCCGAGCCAGCAACGCTCTCGCTGCTGGTCCTCGGCGGGCTGCTCGCGGCCGGACGCCGACGCTAATCGGATTCACAATCAGGCAGAACCATCACGGGTCGCTCCCTCGGGGGCGACCCGGTTCTTTTTGCGCCCGATCGTGCTTCGGAGACAACCAGCCGACGTTACCCATTTGCCTCCCCTGACGGCCATCGTACTGGAATCAACTTTGGTGCCCCAGCCTCCCAGGGTGGGGGACACCGCGGCAACCGACACCCCGGCCAACCGCAATCACAGGCGGTTGCCGGCTCGCCGGCCGATCCGAACCGCGCCCGTCAGAAACCGGCGAGCTGCCTGGGCCGGCACCCACCGGGATCTGCCAAACCAGAATCGAGGGCTTCGGTCCCCTTGCGTCACCGCCATCGTTGAGATAAGCTACGAGTGAGAACTGACAACTGATAACTGGAAGACGCCCCGGCCCGCCTGACCACTCGGCGGCCGGAAGCAGCCAAACGCGAAGGCGAAACCCGATGGCACACAAAAAGGGACAAGGTTCCACTCGCAACGGGCGGGACAGCAACCCGCAATTCCGCGGCGTCAAGCTGGGCGGCGGGCAGTCGGCCAAGATCGGCTCGATCATCGTGCGTCAGTGCGGGACCAAGTTCAAACCCGGCCCCAACGTCGGCCGCGGCCGCGACGACACGCTGTTTGCCCTGCTCCCCGGCACGATCCACTTCCACGGCCGGCTCGTGTCGGTAATCCCAGCAGTGTCCGATAACTAAAAGCGCCCAACACCCCCCTCTGAAGAGCCGCAGGCTTCAGCCTGCGCGGGGCCGCGCGGACTGAAATCCGCGCCTCGTCCGCTTCGATTACCGTCTCTAAGCGTGCCGCCACTTCACCCGTACAGCCAGCTCGCCCTCAGCAGGCCCTGACTCCTACGCACGAGCAGCACACGAACTCGCCGTATGTGCGCCAGCGCTCGTTAGCGCGCCGCCTGCCGCCCATCACACAAACAAGGCTCAATCCTTGATACACTGCCCCTCGGCCCACCCACAGGGTCGTGCCCCGGACAGCCTAGGGAGACCGGCATGCACAAAAGAGGACGTTTGATCGGCATCGCGTTGGCGGCGCTGGCCGTGCTGGCGGCCGGTCAAGGCCGCCGCGAGCCAGTCGCCGAGTCCCGACCGGCCGCCGAACGCAAGAGCACGGAAATCCCGTTTGAGCTGAGCAGCAACAAGCCCTTCGTACAGGTGCGCGTGAACGATTCCGACCCCCTGTGGTTCATATTCGATACCGGCGCCGGCGGTTACTGCATCACCCGCAGACGCGCAGACTTGATGGGGTTGCAGCTTGAAGGCGAAAAACAGATGCATACCGGGGCCGGCGAGGGCGCGCTGATCAGCATCGCGGCGACGAGCGCTTCCGGGTCAAGCTCAAACTGCGAAGACTAATCTGAGCGGGTGGCTCGGCGTACCCGATTCGACGCGCTGTCCGCCCTGCCGCCCGGCACCGTCCACTTCCCCGGCCAGCTCGTGTCGGTGATCCGGCAAGCGGCCGATAACTGAGAAAGCGGCACGGCCGAACCGCGCGTGACAAAGCGGGCTTCGGTGCCGGTGCTCGCTGGCGTCCGCGGGGGCGAACGCCCGGACCAAGCGTCGGGAGCGAGGCAACAGCGTGCTGCTGGGACACGCTCTGCCGCACGTGCCCCGCCTGAGGGCCCGTCATCGGCGCTGCTTGGTAGCCACGATGCACGCGGTCGTGGCCGTGGGAGCCGGCACAATCCACGTATCGGGCAGTTCGGGCTTTCCAGGACCACCTCCCAGGCGGGAAGTTGCCATGCATGATGAAGGTGTGATCTCATGGAGTCTGAATCTGTACTGATGCGGTATTCGGCTGTCAGGCACTCGGCCAGCAGCATGTCAAGCGACATCACCTACAAGAAATCGAGTCTTTCAGCTACGGCGGCACGGTCACCCCACGCCAAGACGCTGCGTCAATTGCGCGGCGTCTTCGAAGGAGGTCTTTCTCTACGATCGTGACGACGAAGGCCGATTTGAACAGCCGTCGCCGGCGTCGCGATCAGCGCCGACGGCCGAACAGCAAACCCGCCAGGCCGAGCAGCGACAACGTGGCCGGTTCCGGCACGGCCCGCAGGTAGGAGAACCCACCGCCGCCGCCGCCACCGATCCACCCCGTGAACATGATGTCCAGGTAAATGTCGTCTGAGATCAGGTGCAGGACCGCGTCCTGGCCGACCGTGCCGGACGGATTGTGGCCGGCCCACACGATCCAAGTCTGGAAGTCCAGCGACTCCCAGTCCTCGGCGTTGCCGTAGGCCCACTCGGTGTCGAGGGGGCTGACACCATCCTGGTAGCCATCTTCCTGCTTGATGTTGAAGATACCTTGCGTGTCCTTGCGCGTGATCCAGATGTTGTCGGTGATGCGGTCCTGGTTTTCCGGCAGGGTCCAGTCCGCCCAGCTGGGCTTCTCGAACGCGTAGTCCAGTCCCAACCAGACTTCGGTGGCAAGCGCATTCGTCGCCCCACAGATCAGGAGTCCGGTCACAGCTACTAAAGCTATCTTCCGCATGATGCTGTTCCTCTTACCCCGGAATCGGCACAGCACACTTGCAGGCGCGGCTTGAACGCGCGCCCACACATCCAGGTCTAGCCGAATTCCAGGGCTCTCTGGCTCCGAACACCAGTTACATAGTGGAGAAGGCCCGCTTCCTCCTCCTGCCTGTTGAGTCATTGTAGGCGATGCCCGCCCACCAGGCAAGCACAAACGCACCAAAGACACGGTTGCGATCGTCCGAAGTGGCGGGCGCGTCCGGTAGTTTGTCAGCCGTGGCGTAGCGGCGACGTGGGCAGCGCGACATGCATGATGGCGCGCCTTATGGGACGGCAGCGACACCGAGGCCGGCGTGTACGACGTGGACTTCCAGGCCTGGGACTTGACGGGCAACTCGCAGCTCGCTGAGGACGCCGAGACGGTCTGCCTCGAGGAGTCCATCCCCGGCGACCTGAACGGCGACGGGTGCGTCGACCAGGCCGATTTGGGCATCTTACTGACTGACTGGGGCTGCACGGACGGAGAGTGCCCGGGCGACTGCGACGACGACGGAGATACCGACCAATCCGACCTGGGAATCCTGCTGACCCACTGGGGCGAGAGTTGCCCGTAGACACGTAGGGCAGGTCGAGCCGCGAGACCTCCCACAGCCGATCGTGGCAGGTGTCGGTGCGCTCCACCTGCCCTACAATTCTACCGATTGATCGAACACGTAGTCCGCGCGATGGCGGGTGGCATGCCCAAGCCGGAGGCGCGGGCATGTAATCGCATAGCAGTACATGACCGCGCTGCGCTTGGCCATGCCACACGGCCAGGCTGCTCAAAGGGATGCGGAGGTCGGGAGGGTTGCCTTGAAGAATGGGCCGGAGTCGAGGCTGACGCGAACGATGCCGGTGGTGGGCGAGGCGGGGTCGAAGCGGATGGTGATGGAGCGAATGTTTTCGCCGGTGAGCGTGATCTCGCCGGCCGAGGGGATCAAGCTGCCGGCCGTCCGAAACGAGACGAGCACGTCGGACATGGCAGCAATCCAGGTCTCGGCACCGCCGTGGATCGTCCCCGCGAAGCTCGACACGGTCGCGGCAGTGGCGGCCGGATCATAGCTGACGGTGCCGTTGCCGGTCACGCCGAGCGAACCGGCACCGTCGCTGTAGCTCACGTTCCAAGTGCCGGTAAGGCCGATGCCGGCGTCGGCCCGCTCATATATGACGCCGACCGAGCCGGCGAGCGTCTTATCGTTGCAGGTCAGGTCGGCGAACTGAAGCGTGACACGCTTGGCGTCGGGGTCGAGCGAACCCGCGACCGTGCCGGAGCAGGTGTAGTCGGAACTCGCGAACGGGGCGCAGCCGGTGCCGAAGTCGAGCGTGAGGTCGTAGACCAGCGGGTCCTGCTCACCCATCGTCAGCGTGACCGCGGGACACGAGCCGAAGGTCATCGGCTTGGCAGCGAACGCTTTGGCCTGGCGCAGCGGGAGCTCGTCAGCCCGGGCGATGGCTTGGGCGGTGCCGGCGGTCTGCGAGAGCGATTCCGCGGCCCGGGCGGCCGTCGCGAGGGCGGCTTTCTCGCCGGCGGTCAAATCAGTCACACGCGCGGCATCCGCGGGTCCGCTGGTGGGCACGGGCGCCTGCGGGCAGCCGGCCAGAAGCGTCACTGCCAGCAGCGGGATCGAGATCACCGACAGCAAGTGGCGAAACCGCTTCATGTTAGGCCCTCCCAGGCCGCGAACGACATTATATCAGAACCGGGGCCACACAGGACGCAGCCCGACGTATGTATCGACCATGCCGGGCCGTGGCCGTTAGTCTTAAGGGCACGCGTTGTGCGCATTATCCCTCGACGGGACGACGCGGACCGGGTGTCCGCACACGGAGATCGCGCGGGTGTGCGTCACTTCAAGGGGTAGCGTTGAGGCGTGACCGGCTTCAGCCGGTCGGCCGATGCCGCCGCCTTTAGGCGGTGGTGGACAAGAAGGACTCCTTTGATCGGTTCAGCCGGCTTTAGCCGGCCTTTGCAAGGGCCTGAGAAGTCCGGCTGAAGCCGGCTAAGGTGAATGGGGGGTTGTGCAGGCTGCGTTCCACCCGTTGAAACGGGTGGCACGGGCTGGCCGGCTGAAGCCGGCCGACGATTCGGCATCGGCGCGGGCAAATGGGCCCGCGACGCGTCGGCACGCTACCCACTTTCCTGACGGTGCGCCGTGAAAGGCGTGGATTTTCAGCGGGAGTTAGACCCGTCCGGCAACTGGTCGCTCCAGCCGGTAGCAATCGGAGCGGCGGTGGAGGTAACGAAGCCGTCGGAGCCTTCGGTGTAGAGGG
>JAUWXH010000568.1 GCA_030616465.1 Planctomycetota bacterium
TTTCGCCGAAATAGCAACGTGCACACGGCATCCCCCTCTAACCGCAGCCTGCCGGCGGCTGCGACAACGACGCGACGGCGCAGCCCGTCGAACACCTCCAACGTGGTGTCCTTCGACAGACTCATTAGGTCCTCGATCGACCCGAGCTGGCGCAAGTAGCGGCGGCCCGTCTCGCTGGCATAGCTACCACGACCTGGAATCCGGACGACGATCCCCGCGGCGACTAGGTCCTGAAACGCCCGCCGGACTGTCTGGCGTGAGAGCCCATGGCGGGCCACGAGCTCGGACTCGGTGGGCAACCGTGTGCCATCGGGGTATCTGCCGGCGGTGATCTCGGAGCGAAGCTGTTCGCGCAGAAGCTGATATGCCGGCTCGGTTCTCGGTTGTGCAGCCAACGTCAGATCCCACCTCGCGCGACCAATTGTGCGGCGATGACGTTGCGCTGGATCTCGTTGGTGCCCTCCCCGACGATCATCAGCGGGGCGTCCCGAAAGTAACGTTCGACGTCGTATTCCGTCGAGTAGCCGTACCCGCCGTGGATCCGCACTGCGTTGAGCGCGATCTCCATCGCGACTTCAGAGGCGAAAAGCTTGGCCATGCCGGCTTCCATGTCGGCGCGCTCGCCGCTGTCGTAGCGGTCGGCCGCGTGCAGGGTGAGCTGCCGGGCGGCGGTGAGCTTGGTCGCCATGTCGGCCAGATAGTGGCCGACGGCTTGGTGCTTCCAAATCTGCTGGCCGAAACTCTGGCGCTCCTGCGCATAGGCCAGGGCGTCCTCGAGCGCGGCCGCGGCTACACCCAGCGCGCGTGATGCCACCTGGATACGGCCGGTTTCAAGGCCTTTCATCATCTGCCCAAAGCCTCTGCCGGTTTGTCCGCCGAGTATCGCCGAGGCTGGCAGGCGGTAGTCGTCGAAGGCTAGTTCGCACGACTCGACGCCCTTGTAGCCGAGCTTGGGTAGGTCGCGGGAGACGGTGAGGCCCGGGCCGTGCTCGACCAACAGCACTGAGATGCCCCGATGAGGCGGACTGGCGGCCGTATCGGTCTTGCACAGCAGCGCGATGAGGCCCGATCGGCGTGCGTTGGAAATCCAGGTCTTGGCGCCATTGACGACCAGTTCGTCGCCTTCGGCGCGGGCTGTGGTGTTGATCGCTTGAAGGTCAGAGCCACCACCGGGCTCGGTCAGTGCCATCGTTGCGCGGATCGCTCCGGTCGCCAGCTCAGGCAGGTATTGCTGTTTCTGTTTCTCAGTTCCAAACAGGGTCAGCAGCTTGGCCACTACCGTGTGTCCGCCCATCGCTCCGGCCAGGCTCATCCAGCCCCGGGAAAGCTCCGAAGTGACCTCGACGTAGCACCGGGTCGACACCGGGTTGCCGCCGTAGGGCTCGGGGACGGCCAACCCATAGATGCAGATGCGCTTCATCTGTTCGATCCACGCCTCGGGGTATTCGCCGGCGTGCTCGACGTCGCGCACGGTGGGTTTGACGTCGCGGTCGACGAAC
>JAUWXH010000229.1 GCA_030616465.1 Planctomycetota bacterium
CGTTGGCTGGGGGCGTGAGAACGCCGATCCGACGACCAACTCCGGTCAGCCTCGCTCCTGACTACCCGTTCAACCGTTCTGCAACAGATCCTGCATGTCCGGCAACAGGCGCACGATCTGGAACTGCAGCAGATCGAACACGAAGTGCGCGATTGTGACCGCCAGCAGGCTGCGTGACAGCACGAAGCAGATGGCCAGCACGACCCCCAGCCCGGTTATTTGCAGGGCCCCGAGCCACCCTTGCGGGAAGTGCAGCCCGCCGAAAATCACCGACGAGATCAGGATCGCCAGCCACCAACGACCGACCACCCGCCGCAAGTACGGCAGCAGCATGCCGCGGAAAAGCAGCTCTTCGTGGATCGCCACCGGGACTAGCAGCAGGATCGAGTCGATCAGGCTTGTCACCGGCATCTGCTGCACGAAGTCCACCCGATGCAACAGGTCCTTTTGCAGGCCGGGAGCGAGCGCGAGCACGGCCAGGATGATCACGACGCTGCCGGCGATGTAGGCATAACCGGCGATCAGCGCACCCAAGCTCCAGAGCGCCTGGAGTCCCAGGCCGTTGGAGCGCAGCCCGAACGCTGCCGACGGCAGCGTGTGCCGCAGCAGCAGGTACGCCGCGATGCTCCCAACCAGCAACACGTCGATCCACTTGAAGACTGCGGTGAGCGGTCCGATCTGCGGCAGGCCCGAATTGGCGACCACGATCAACATCAGCAGACTGGGTGCGAACGGGACGATCACCGCCACGGTGAGGATCAATACTAGGTCAAGGTAGGCATGGTCCCGGCGCAGGGCGGGCAGCTCGATCGGCGCGGGCGGCTTAGCGGGCGCGGGCGCATATGGGAGTGCCGGGACCGGGCGGGCCATGACGATCTTGTCGGGCTCGGCGGGCAGCGGCGGTTGCTCAGGCATTCCGGGCCTCGCATGATACGACGCGGCGCGCGGAGCGCGGCGTCATCGCCTGCCCGGAGTGTAACCCCCGCGCGCTACCCAACGCCAGCCCGGTGTTGGCGCAGCCCATTTCGGCACGATAATAGCGGGTCAGGGGCAAGACCTGCGGAGTGTCGCAACAGCCGGTCGAGCGCCGGCCGGACTCTTTCCTCGGGATGACAGTGGTACGCACGCGAACATGAAGCATCAACTAACAGGACCGCAAGGCGGGTTGCAGGCCCATGCGGGTGGCTTACGCCGCTGGCGTTGGGACGGCGACCGTCGGCTCTTATCAGAGCCGGTGCGCTGCAAGCGCGAGCAGTGGTACCTGGCGCGCGGCCGCCTCTCGCGGACCGAGGCCGCCCGCAGCGCCAGACTGCACGCCCTCTTCCTCCGCGATGACGAGCCCGTCAACGAGCGGAGCATCCGCTTCGATGCGATCGCCGAAGCTGATCCCTGCCGCGAGCTGCTCGGCTGGGTCCAGGCGCCCGAGGACGCCACACATCTCCAATTATGTCTGCCCGATACGACCTGCGCCCGGCTGTTCGAGGAGGTCGTGTTTCATCCCGTGGCGGAGCGCGACCCGAAGTGTCACCCGGCGGCGAACGTGCCCCGCTGGAGAACTTATCGCCCGCCCTTCCCGATCGAGCGCGTCGTGTTGCCGGCCGCCTTGGAATCGCTGGCGGCCGTGGTCGCGCCGGCGAAGGTGGAGCGGATTACCTCGCCGCGCTCGGCTCGCCAACTGGCCGGTCGGCTGCGTGGGGCGGCCGGCGTGCTCGATCCGGACTGGGTCCGTCGGCTGAAGCTGACTCTGGCCGACGTGGAGCGCCTGGCCGCCCAAAGCTGGCTGATCATCGACCTTCAGACCCTGGCGAGGTTGGTCAACCGGGCCGGGGTGGCCACCACGCGAGTCGTATCTCACGCGGCCCGCCACGACATCATGTCCGCCCGCGTCGAGTACGCGGATGTCCCCACCCGTGGCTTCGCCCTGCAAGACGTGGTTCCCTACTCCACGCTCGACGCGGCGGGCGACTTCCGTATGCGTGTGCTGGCGGCCGGCCGCTCGTGGAAGCGCTACGCCGGCCACGCCGCCTTCGCCACCCTCCTGGCCAGCGAGACGCCGTGGGAGAGCAAATGCGGCAACGTCGTGTCGGCGGCCCGACCGCTCGAGCGGGGCGAGCTGCTGGCAACCGATCTGCCGTGGCTCGTCGCGGGACAGCATGGCCGGCTGCTGGCCCCGCGCCTGGCCCGCCACCTGTTGCGGATGCACCTCGGCGGCCCGATCGAGGACTACGTGCAATACTGGAATCGCTGGGACGATGACCAGGTGATCGTGCGTGACATCGCGGACTTGCAGCGGCGTTGTCCGTTGCTGCGGCCGGTCCGTTGGGTGTCGCCGGACGCGGAGCTGGCCCACCTGGGGGTTTCGTTGCCGCCGGCTGACGTGCGCGGCTGCGACCGCCACCTGACGATCCGCACCGGACGCATCGACAACCGAACTCCTCACGACGGTCTGTCGTCCGAGCCGATGATAATCTTTATGAAGTGGCTGGCGCGCGAGGCCGCCGAACGGACCACCTGGGCCGCCCGCTATCTCACGCGCCTGCGGGTCACCTGGCAGTTTGACTCTGCCGCCGGGTTGCGCTACGTCGTGAGTTACGCATCCGCCGCGCGGATCGGCACCGACGGCCGCGAGACGGTGGTTCGTCTGAGGACCCGCAGTGCGGCGGAGCCGGCCGCCACCGATGCCCGAATCGCCGACGCACCGCCAGAGCTGGTCCTGGCCGAAGACGTCGGTGTGTTCGGTGATGGTTCGCTGGCGTTCCAGTCGGAGCTGACCGGCCGCCTGCGCGAGCTGATCGAGCGCTGCAGTCGCTGACCCGGCCGAGGCCGCTCCCGGCCCCGCCCCGCCCAAACGTGCCATTTGCCGCGCGGGTCGGCAAGTGCTACAAAACGGCGGCGGCAATCCCGCGCCGGGCGGAGGGGGCTTGCGTCGCCGAGATGCGGGGAGTACGAACGAGTTTCTGAGACGAGCCGTTATGCGTTTCGATGATATGGGCAACACGTGTGTCGTCGGGCTCCAGTGGGGCGACGAGGGCAAGGGCAAGCTGGTCGATGTGCTCGTCCGGCACTTCGACCTGGTCGTACGCTTCAGCGGCGGGGCCAACGCCGGCCATACCATCGTGGCCGACGGTGAAACGTTCGCGCTCCACCAGCTTCCCAGCGGGGTTCTGCACGAGCACGTGACCGGCATGATCGCCTGCGGATCGGTCATCGACCCGGCCGTGTTGCTCGGTGAGATCCAGTCGCTGCGCGAGCGGGGCGTGGACATCGGCGATCGGCTGCGCATCAGTCACCGGGCCCAGCTCGTTTTTCCCTATCATCGCCGCCAGGACATGCTGGCCGAGCAGGCCGCCCTGCCCGGGGGCAAGCTGGGCACCACCGCCCGCGGCATCGGTCCCTGCTATGCCGACAAGGTTTCCCGCCGCTGGGGCATCCGCGTCTGCGAGCTCTACCACGCCCAGCGCTTCCGCGAGCGGCTGGCGACCATCGTGGCCCATAAGAACGCTTATCTCGTCGCGCTTTACGACTTCCGCGAGCCCTTCGACGCGCTGGCGATCACCGAGGAATACCTCAATTTCGCCGAGCAGATGCGCCCCGTCGTTTGCGATACCACGCTGTTGTTGCACGAGCGCATGAAGGCCGGCGCGCGCGTGCTGTTCGAAGGGGCCCAGGGTAGCCTGCTCGACATCGACCACGGTACCTATCCCTATGTCACCAGCACGAGCACCGGCGTCGGGGCGGTGGTCAGTGGTGCGGGCGTGCCCCCCGCCGCGATTCATTCCACCGTCGGGGTGATCAAGGCCTACACCACCCGGGTCGGCTCGGGACCCTTTCCGACCGAGTTGAGCGGCGCGCTGGGTGACACCATCCGCGAGCGTGGCGGCGAATACGGCACGACCACCGGGCGCCCGCGACGGTGCGGGTGGTTCGACACGGTGGCCGCCGGCTATGCCGCCATGATTGCCCGCCCGACCTGCCTGGCCGTCATGCACCTGGACACGCTTTCCGGGCTCGACGAGCTGAAGGTCTGCGTCGGCTACCGCAACGGACCGGCCATCTCGAACCACTTCCCCGCCGATGCGTATGAATTGCAGGCGGCTCAGCCGCTCTACGAGACGCTCCCCGGCTGGGACGCGGAGCTGAGCGGTTGTCGGCGGCTGGCGGACCTGCCTGCGGCCGCCCGCGACTACCTCGAGCTCATCAGCACGCGGCTCGCCACGCCCATCGGCGTGGTCGGCGTCGGCCCGGAGCGCGAACAGGTGATTCTGATCGAGAACGGGGCGTAGCAATGGCCACCATGACGGCGTTGGACCCGCAACAGGTGCTCGGTCTGCCACGCACCGCGCTGCCACGCCACATCGCCATCATCATGGACGGCAACGGTCGCTGGGCTCGCCAACGCGGGCTCGAGCGCATCGAAGGGCATCAGGCCGGCACGAAAGCGGTCCGCGCGGTTGTCACACACTGCGCCCGCCTGGGCATCGAGTGCCTGACCCTTTACAGCTTCAGCGCGGAGAACTGGAAGCGGCCCAAGGAGGAAGTTGATGCGCTCATGGCCCTCTGCGCGCACTACTTGGTGGCCGAGCGCAAGGAGATCATGGAGAACAACGTCCGCCTGAGGCAGATCGGGCATCGCGACGAGTTGCCGGAGGCCGTCCGCCGCGAGCTGGAGACCACCGAGAACCTCAGCCGCGACAACACCGGATTG
>JAUWXH010000162.1 GCA_030616465.1 Planctomycetota bacterium
CAACAGGTTCGCGACCCCCAGAACAAGTGTACCCCGGATCGGCCCGGCACGTCATCGAAAACAAACCGCAACGCCGCGATTCCACGCGCGTCACGCTCACGCACTTCGACGGTGAAGCCCTCGAAGCGAAGCGGCCGCCGCGGTTCGGCCGGGAACCTGCCCCCGTTCGCCTCCGCCGCCAGAAGCCCCAAAGGTCCGGAAAAATAGCGCTCGCGCGCAATGCGCACGTCGATCGTCCGCTCATCCACCCAGGTCAGCTCGCTGGGCGTCGCCGTCCCCACCAACCCAAGCAGGCGCGGAGCCCAGGTCAGCGCGACCACGCGCAGGTCGCGCAGGCCGGTCCGCTCTTCGACTGCGAGCTTCACGTAGTGGGCGATCACCGGCAGATTGGCGATATAGAGGGTGTCACCATCGCGCAGCTCCGACCGCGCCGAGACGATCTCGTCCACCACTCCGTCTTCCACGCGTTGCGCGCTATCGAGCGCCAGGCCGAAGAAATGCGTCGCCACCCCGAAGATCGCCCCCGTCAGGAGCGTGACTGTCCACGCCGCCACCCAACGCCGCTGCCTGCCGCGCAGCGACTGGCCCACTTCCGCACTCCCGATCTCCCGCAGCAACAGCCCGGCCGCCACCGCCCAGCCGACCCCCGGCAGATAAAGGTGGTGCGGCGATTCGAATGCGGGCAGCACCGGCAGAAGAAAGCCCCCCAGCCACACCACTGCAAGCGCGCCCGCCCCCCGTCGCCACCAGCGGACACACACCATAGCCAACAGTACGACTGCCAGCAGTGCCAGTCCGTAGAACACCAACGGTCGCGCACGGAAGTACGGCAGCCCCCCGATGGGCACACACGGGACCAACAGGAACTCGCCCAGCAGGTAGTAGCAAGCCTTGTCGAACACGTAGCGTACGAAGTCCACATCGCCCGGCGAGATCACGTACGGTCGCGGCGGCAACGCCGCCCCACCCAAGTAATGCCAGCGCAGCACCAGGTAGGCCGCTGCCACCAAACCCAGCACGCTGTAGAGAGCGACTGTCCCTCGCCCGCGTGGCCGCCGGCCCCACGGCTCCAGTGCAACCAGCACCAGGGGAAAGACGACCGCGTTTTCCCGGCAACCGAGCGCCATTGCGAAGAGCGCCACGCATGCCGCCGCCCAGCCCCACCGTGCCCCGCCGTCCGCCTTCCGCGTCAGTCCACTGCCCGCCGGCCAGCCGCGAAATTCCATGTAGCACAGCAGCCCCGCCAGCAGGAACGTCGTCACCATCAGCTCGCTCTGCGAGGCGATCCATTGCACGGTGCCAACATGACCCGGATGAATCGCGAAGAGTGCGGCGGCGGCCCCCGCCAGCCAGACCCCCACCCCCAAACGCCGCAATAAGAGCATCAGCAGCGTGCAAACGATCAGGTGCCAGATCAGCGAGGCCACGTGCATCGGGTACGGGTTCCACCCGCCCAACGTATACGTCAGCTTCATCAGCCCGAACGCGGCCGGCCGGAAGAAGCGCAGCGTACACTCCGGCATCCACCACAGCTCGATGACCCCGCCCACCAGTTCCAACCGACAGGCGTCGGTCAGCCCCTCGACCGACCAGTCGCACGCGCGCAATTGCCGCACGTGCGCGTAGTCGTCCATGAACAGACCGTAGTCCAACGCGCGCCCGTGCAGGCTGAAGATCAAAACGGCCAGCGCCGCCACGCCCACTGCGACACCTGGAACGGCACGGCGTGTGGGCGGACTGGAAGATCGCGGCGGGTTCATTTCCTGGTCGGGGCCGGTTCCGTCGCCGGCGTGGGGGGCCGCGCTTCTTCGAGGCTCTCCGCGGTCTGCTCTGCGGCCGCCTCCAGTTCCTTCAGTTCAGCCGCGCTCGGCAGATGCGCCCCCAGCAGCGGCACCAGCACCCCCGGAATGGCCCACACGAGCTGGATAACACGTATCCCCAAGGCCAGGGCCAGGGCCTGCGACCCGGTGTTGGCCCCGATCGAGGCGAAGAACTGCACATATGCGAATTCCAGGACACCCACGGCCTGGGGCGGATTGATCGGGATGGCGGCGATCAGGAAACCAACCGGGACGTAGATCAGGTATTGCACGAACGTCCCGTCCATCGCCAGCGCGCGAGCCATCACAAACGCGCTGACCATCACGGTGAATTGCAGCACGATCGTGTTGGCCAGCGAAGCCGCGACCAGCGCCTTGTGCCGCCGCATCGCCACTGTCGCCCGCCCGATCCGCAGGATCTGCTCGCTCAATGGCAGTCGCTCGGCCAATTCCACCAAATGCAGCGCGTGGCGAAGCCGCTTACTGAAGACGAAGACGGCCCCGACGGCCAGCCCCCCAATCAGCAAGACCAGCCCCAGCGCCAGTTGGCCGAACTCCCGGGGATTCCACGCGATGATGATCATCGTCCCGGCCAGCAGCACCAACCCGAACAAGCCAACCGCGCGGTCCAGGAACACGGTCGTCACCGCCTCGGTCTTCTGGTGCGTGAAGCGCGTGATGTAATACGCCTTGATCAGATCACCGCCGACCATCCCCGGCAGCGCGAAGTTGAAGAAGTTGCCGGCGTACGACAGCTTGATCGAGTTCCAATACGACAGCCGGACGTCCTGAACCGCTAGCATCCATACCAGCCGGATCGACTGTAGCAGCGGGACCGGGATGAAAATCAGAATGGCGGCCAGCGCCAGCAGGCCCGCCGCGCGCCGGATCACGCCGGGAATGCCGTAGCGGATCTCCGGCGTTCCGTCGGGCAGACGGGCAACCTGGTCGAGACCGATCTCTTGGCGCTGCTCGTCGCGCTTGATCACAAATCTGTCGTCGCGCTGTTCGAGCAGCCGGACCTCCGTCCGCTCCGCGTCGTTGAGGCACACGTGGTCGTGCCAATTGACGGTGTAGACCAGAAAGGCGATCGCACCTGCGCAGAGCGCGATCCGCACCACCGTCAGGACCCAGCGGTAGCGACCACCTTTCATCTTCCGCTCTGCTCCGTCATTCTGGAGCGACCTCGAAAACCTCGCTCAGCAATCTCCCCGAGGGCTCGCGATCTGCCGGAACGCGCGCCAAACCGGCTGCGACAAGCTCCTCAGCCCACGCCGGCGTAACCACCTCCGCAAAGCCGTACGTCCTTCGCAGCCGGGCGATTTCGGCCCAGGAGAATACCACATGGGTTACGTTTCGGCTGCGCAGCCACCGCACGCATTCGTCCGGGCCGGCACCGCCGCGGGCATACTCCACCCACGGGTCGCGGTTGAACGCGACCGTGTAGTGCAGCCTGCGACTGACGTAGAACACGTTCGCCCGCCCGACCAGCCAGACGTAGGCGTTGGGGTCGCTGACGTGCATGTTGACCTCGTTGCTCTCAACCAGCCAATCCGTCCTCCCAGGCCACGCGCCCAGCCGCACCTCGGACACCTCCGTCCAGAAGCGGTCGTGCTCATCGAGCAAACGCCACAACATCCGGGCGTTGAGCGTGGCACCGACGACGGCGACGGCCACCACCGCCACGCCCAACCACGCGCGCGCACCGGCCTTCACCGCGCTTCGCTGCTCCGCCGCCCCTTGCCCACGCCTGTCGAACACCCCACCGGCCAGCATCGCCAAGGGGATGATCAGCGGAACGGCAAAGCGCCCCGGCATGTGCGTCAGCGTCATCCAGGCCACGAACATCAATGCCCCCCAAATCGTCAACATCAGCGCCACACGTGAGCGCGCCGCGAGCAGCCCCACCACGGCCAGCGGCACTAACACCAGCCCAAACAACGTGCCGGCGGCCTCCAGCCCAAGATCCCCGTCATCACGCTGGCGGAGGTCCAGACCGAACAGCTCACGCACGGCGACGCGACCCCGGCCAGCGAGGGAGGCATCCTCGACCGGCAGACGGTGTCCCCGATCCCATTGCCCCGCCTGCTCCACGCTCCACGCCTTCCCGCCGAACCATTCGTACGCAAACGGGTACACCGGGTTGCCGGTGAACGCGGCGTTGCGGATCAGCCAGGGACTGAACGCGATCAGCGCCCCGACCGTGTACAACCCCACCGGCCGCACGCGCCGCCCCAACCCGCCGCGCAGCGTACACAACCACGCGATGCCGAGCCCAGCGCCAACAAACGCCAGCGCCGTGTACTTACACCCGCCGGCCAACCCCGCGCACAGCCCGGCCGCCAAGGCCGTTCGCCAATCGCAGCGCGTCTCTTCCCGGTAATGATCGACGACCAACCCGGCCGCGACTGCCCCGAACAACAGCAGGCCGCACTCGACGTACGCCAGGCAACCGAGGTATGCCAGCCACGGAACCGACCCGGCCACCACCCAGACCACGACGCGCCCCCATCCCCCCGGCCCCCAGCAGCCCAGGGCGACCACCGCCAGCACGCCGCAGAGAACGTGCAGCAACTGGGCCGCCATCGCCGCCACGTACGGCCCGCCCGCCAGGTGCATCAGCAGCAGATAGAGCATCTCCATCTGCTGCGGGAATGAGGTGTAGACGTTATGGGGCAGGAACGTCATCCGACCGGCGTCGAAGTACTCCCGCGGCCCCTGGAGATGGTACTCCAGCACGTCGTAGCCCTTGGCCTCGTCCGCCCACAACATCCCCGGCGGCAACACCGCCCCGAACAGGGCGACGGCCACTGGAACCGCCAGGGCAACCAGCACCAGGCTACGAAGGGCCACGGCGGGCGCCGCAGCAGCCGGCGCTCCTGTCGGCCGCACGACACCGGCGCGTCCCGCCTGTGCGCCGGACACCCGCGCCAACCCGACCACCCCACCGACAGTCAGTAACCCCCACGCCACCGGCCGGTTCAGCACTCCCGAGACACCCAGGACAAGCGTCACCATGCCGAGGATACCCAGGCCCAGCGCGGTCGCCACGCAAACCTGCTGTCCGACGCGCCGCTGCCCCAATCCCAACCAGACCGCCGGCCAAGCCCCCCACCCCGCGGCCGCCGCGATCACGACCCCGGCCAGCAGCCCGTCCGTTAGCAGCACGAGCCAGCCGCCCGCCGTGAGCACGCTGAACGCAACGGCCACACCGGCCAGCAGAACGACTACCGGTATGTATTCCCGGCGAATCTGCATCACAAGGTGGGACGATTAGAAGTCACCTGCTCGGTTCTCGCAGCCTCCCGGCGGTCGGCCTCGCTGGCGTAGCACTCCGGCGGCCCCACAAACTCCGGCCAGCGGCCCTCATCGACCAGAAACTGACGCACGTGCGTGCACAGATGACACTTGTTGGCGTATCCGCCCGGCAGCTCGCCGTAGCCAACCGCCTTTGCCCGCTCCATCAGCTCGAAGCTCCCGCCCGTGACGACCGCCTCAACGACGGGGTTTTCACGCCAGCGTCCGCTCAGCCGTTGCCAGACCCCTTCGACGCTCCGCTCGAACGCGTTCCCGAGAATGATGCCGTTGCACACCCCGGGAAACACGTTGCCGTACGGGTCAACGTGTACGTGCCGGCCGCGCAGCACCTCTGCGGCACAGTGCTGGTCTTTGAAATGCTCGGCCGGGTACCGCGCCAACAGCAGCGCCAGCCGCTCGGCCGCCCGCCCGGTCAGCCGATCCTTATGCCGCTGAAGGGCGGCCCGGTACGCCCGCTGCTTCTCGTCCGGAGTGAGCCCGCGCAAGTCCATCGGCTCATGCAGAAACTCCCACCAGCGTACCCTGACGCGCCCGCGCCCCAACACCTTACGCCCGATTTGGACGCAGCGTCGCACGCGTTCGATCGGGACGAACTCCTGGTGATACACGTCGGTGCTCACGACCAGTGTCCCCAGCCCCAGG
>JAUWXH010000029.1 GCA_030616465.1 Planctomycetota bacterium
AGGTGAATAGCCCGCTGGACGCTCCGGGCGGTGGAGCGACGCACGCGGCCGGATTGGCCTGTGCCCTGCGGCAAAAGGGCCTGCGGGTCTCGGTGCTTTGCACTGGTTGGTCACACGGACCCAACAACGGCCGGCTCGGCACAATTGTCGCCCGTCGGCCGGCGAACCTGCCCTTGCTCTGGCGCTGGCCGCCGTGGGGAACGCTGCCGTCCTGGGTTCGCACCATCCGTAAACACACGGCCGGCGTCGATGCGATCGTCGCCCTTTCGGCGGAGATGGCCGTCGCCAGCCGGGTGGCGCGACCTCGCCTGCCCGTTGTTTACTGCCCGGCGGCGCTGGCCGGCTACGAACGTCCGGCGGGGCGGTTGACTTCTTTCCAGCGCTGCGAGCGCGCCGCCTTTCGCCGGGCTGCGGGCGTGCTCTACCCGGCGCCGGCTGTGCGCGAAGCGGTCGAAGGGCTGTACGGACCGCTGGCCACGCCCGCCGCGGTATGCCCTTTGGGTGTCGAGTGTGACCACCTCGATGCCCGCGCGGGCACGCGAGCTGCGCTGGGCATACCGCCCGACGCCTTCGTCCTGCTCACCGTCGGCGTTCTCAACGCGAACAAGGGGCAGACCACCATCGCCCGCAGCTTGCCGAAAGCGGCCCGTTCCAACTGGTGGTGGGTTCTCGTCGGCGACGGGCCGGATCGTCCCTCCGTCGAAGCGGTGCTCCACGGGACGAGCCTGGAAGCCCGGACGGTTTTCGTCGGCAATGCCCCGCGTGTGGCAGACTGGTACGCGGCGGCGGACGTGCTCGTTTCGGCCAGTCGCTGCGAGACTTTCAGCCTGGTGTGTGCCGAGGCGCTGGCGGCCGGCTTGCCGGTGGTCCTGCCGGCGAATCGGCCCGGCTCAACGCTCAGTCCGCTGGCCGAGCTCGTCACCGCGCACCAGCTTGGTTGTACGTTCGAGCGCGAGCAGCCCGAAACGCTCCCGCGAGTTCTTACGGACATCGCCGCGGACGCGGACGAACGCGCGCGAATGGGGGCGCGGGCACGCGAGTTCGCGCGGACACACTTCTCCTGGGACCGCTACGCCGCACGCGTGCTGGAATTGGCCGCCGGCTGTTCTCGCTAACAGGTGGGCTTTCCCCCGGCCCCACGGCCGGCAGGGGCGCCGGCCGCTACCTTACGGTTCACGCGCTGCCTTACCGCTCCAGTTTCTTGATCTCCGCGGTGAGCAGCGGGACGACCTTGAACAGGTCGGCCACGATGCCGTAGTCGGCAACCCTGAACATCGGCGCCTCGGGATCGGTGTTGACCGCTACGATTACCTTGCTGCCGCGCATCCCCGCCATATGCTGGATGGCCCCGCTGATGCCGAACGCGAAATACAGCTTGGGCGTGACCGTCTTGCCGGTCAGGCCGACTTGGCGGGTGTGGGGCTGATAGCCGGCGTCGCAGGCGGCCCGGGAGGCACCGACCGCGGCGTCCAGCTCCTTGGCCAGGTCGAACAGAATCTTGAAGTTGTCCTCGTTCTTCAGCGCCCGCCCCCCGGAGACGATGATATCCGCTTCGGTTACGTCCTTGATATCCCCGCCGGTCTTGGCGATCTCTTTGACGTCGATGCGCTCGTCGCCTGACGCGGGTTCGAAGCTCAACGCTTCCCGTTGCGCGCCGCCGGCGCCGCTGGGCGCCGCAAACGTATTCGGCCGCACCGAGGCGATCGCCGGCCGATCCGCCGGGAGCGTGACGTGGCAGGTCGCCTTGCCGTTGTAGATCGGCCGCACAACGTCGAGCGCGCCGCCGTCGTTGATTTGCAGCTCGATCACGTCGGTGGCCAGGGCGGCCTTGGTGCGGACGGCGACCCGCGGGGACAGGTCGCGCCCCATGAACGTCGCCGGCAGCAGCGTCACTTTCGGATCGACCTTCTGCACTGCCGCCGTCAGGGCCGTGCGGTAGCGCAGCGCCGAGTACATCGCCAGGCTCGGATCGCTGATCGTGATGATGCGCTCGACGCCGGCTTTGTCGATGGCCGTCGCGGCGTTGTCGATGGCGTCGCCGATCACGCACGCCACCACCTGGCCGCCGGTCTTTTCCGCCAGGGCCTTGGCGGGCGTAACGATTTGCAGCGCTGCCGGATGGAGCTTGTCGTTTCTCTGTTCCGCGAAGATGAAGATGTCGTTGGTCATTGTTGAGGGTCCCGGGGGCCGAGGGTCCAAGGGGCCAAGCGTTTCCGACAACCGTTAAATCGCCTTGGCTTCTTCACGCAGCAGGCGAACGAGCTCGCGAACCGCCTCGTCCGGTTCGCCGTCGAGGATTTTGCCCGGCGGTCGTTCGGGCGGCGGCTCGAGGGTGTGCATGGTGCTGCCGCCGACGCCGGCCGTCGCTTCGGCGAACCCGGGCACGTCCGCGGCAGTCAACTTGCGAACGGGCTTCTTCTTGGCCTTCATCAGGTTGGGCAGCGAGGGATAGCGCATCTCGCCCAGGCCCTTTTCGCACGTGATCAGGGCCGGCAACGAAACCTGCACCACCTCGTCGGCTCCCTCGATCCGCCGGTTGGCGACGAGGGACTTACCGTCGTCGGCGAACTCCAGCTTGGTGACCACGCCGACGTGGGGGATGTCCAGAAGCTCGGCCAGCGCCGGCCCGAGTTGCCCGCTATCCAGGTCGATCTCCTGCTTGCCCGCCAGGACCAGGTCGTACCCGCCAGCCTTGACCACTGCGGCGATCAGGGCGGCGGTTTGCAGGTCGTCCAGCTGGTCGAAGGCCTGGTCCTCGAGGTGGATGGCGTCGTTGGCCCCCACGGCCAGGACGGTCCGCAGCGCCTCGGCGGCCTGGGCCGGGCCGACGATCAGCGCGGTGATGCTCTCCACGTCGGAGCGGGTCTCGCGCAGCCGCACGGCCTGCTCGATGGCGAACTCGTCGAAGGGGTTGACCACCATTTTCACGCCGGCCCGGTCGATGTCCTTGCCGTCCGAGCCGATGCGAATGACGGTGGTCGAGTCGGGCACCTGTTTGACCACTACCAGAATCTTCATCGCTCCGCTCTCTCTGGTTCATACAGCCGGATTTCGCCGGAAAAAAGGGCCTGGCAGTATACCGTCTCGGCTCACCAGAGCAAAGGCCCCGGATTTGACGAGCAGGGCCGCTTGCCCGCAAACTTACCCGCCGACGGCGTGCTCGAGGAGTATCGTCAGGCCGTCGTGGACGCGACACGCGAGACAACATGCGAATTCGGGAACTGTTATCCTGCGGCCGCCCGGTCATCTCCTTTGAGTTCTTCCCGCCGAAGGACGAAGCCGGGTTCGAGCGACTGCGCGACGCGCTCGCGTCGCTGCGCGAGCTCCATCCCAGCTTTGTTTCGGTGACCTACGGGGCGATGGGCGAGACCCGCCGACAAACGGTCGAGCTGGTCACACGCCTGCGTGCGGACTACGGGATCGAGGCCATGGCCCACCTGACCTGCGTGGACGCCTCGCGCGACGAGTTGCGGGTCGTTTTGCAGCGGCTTAGCGCGGGCGGCGTCGAAAACGTGCTGGCGTTACGCGGCGACGGGCCCGATGACCACCCCTTCCAGCCCCACCCGGATGGGTTCGCCTATGCCAACGAGTTGGCGGCCTTCGCCCGCCAGTATTTCAACTTCTGCTTGGGCGGGGCGTGTTACCCGGAGGGGCACCCCGAATCGTCCTCTCCGGAGACCGATCTGGAGTATGCCAAGCTCAAGGTCGAGTCGGGCTGCGAGTTCCTGATCACGCAACTGTTTTTCGACACCCAGAAGTACTTCGACTTCGTGGCCCGGGCCCGCGCGATCGGCATCGGCGTCCCAATCATCCCCGGAATCATGCCGATCACCAACGTGGCCCAGATCGAGCGCTTCACGAAGATGTGCGGGGCGACGATTCCCCAGCCGTTGCTGGGCGAGCTTCGCCGGCTGCAAAGCGATCCGCAGGCGGTCCTGTCGATGGGCGTGGCCCACGCGACCGCCCAGTGCCTGGAACTGCTGCAGCACGGCGCGCCGGGGATTCACTTCTACACACTGAACAAATCGCCCGCCACGCGCACGATCCTGATGGCGATCCAAACCGTCTACCCGCCCGCCCGCACCCCGGCGGGAACGTGAGGGAAGCGGCGACTGCGCGAGGCAGCGTAATTGCGAGGGCGCGATGGGCGCTGTCATTCCGAGGGAGCGAAGGGCCCTGTCATTCTGAGGAAGCGAAGCGACCGAAGAATCTCGTCACGCGCCGCGGAGATCCCCCGGCTACAACGAGAGACCCTTCGCTCCGCCAAGGGTGACCATGAACGATCCGGACTAGCGGTCGGGGCCCCGTGCGTAAGCGGGAAGCTGGCGGAGGAATCGGGCGAAATCAGCCGCCCCAGCGAGTTCGAGCAGCTGCTCTTGTTCCATCTGACTGCACAGCGCGAAGCTGACACGTTGCTCATCCCACTTGAGCACGTTCACCTGTCCCGCCTGCGCCACCTCGTAGGAGCGATCCGGACGGCCGCGATCGGGCGCGCCGTTGAAGGGACTGGCGGCTTTCAGTCTGACGCGGCGGTCGGCGCTGAACAGTGACACGACCTGGGCCTGGGTGTCTTGGCTTAGATAGTGCACGTGAATCACGCGCAGGTCGCGGACCGGGAAGCACTTGCAGGCGCCCCCCAGCACATATCCGTGAGCGCTCAGGTCGGCTACCAGCGGCTTAAAGCCCAGCTCCCGGGCCAGGAGCTCCCGTGCGTCCTGTGCCGACATGCCCCGGCAGTTGTGCGAATCGTGGTGCCCGTCCACCGCACATTTGCGGTAGATCCGGGCGAAATCTTCCGCAGAGACGTCTACGGCCGCCAGCGCGACGGAGCCCCCGCCGCTACCCGGCAGGTACAGCAAGACCGCCACCACGATGACAGCCGCGGCCGCCAGCCCAGGCACGACGAATTTGATCAAGCGGCGGCGCGCCGTCCCCGACTGGGTATGCAGCCGCTGCCGGAGCCGCTGTTCCAACCCGGGCGGCAGCGCCTCAGATGCGATCGCGCGCTGCGCGCAGCGGCGCAGGGCCTGCCAGCGTTCGACTTCCGTCCGGCACTTCTGACAGTCGGCCAGGTGGGCCTCCACAGGCGCACGCAGCTTGGCCGCCAACTCTCCGTCGGCGTAGACGGCAAGACGTGGTTGCATGTCCGAGCAGTTCGTCATTGTTCGCTTGCCGGAATCAGTCGGTGCTCTCGGGCATAATCGTGTAACGCTCGCGTCAGGGCTTGCCGGGCTCGGTGCAGCCGGCTCATCACGGTCCCGATCGGGACACCCAGAATATCCGCGATCTCTTGATAGCTGACTTCCATGGTTCCCCAGAGCAGCAGGACGGTGCGGAACTCCGGCTGCAACTGGTCGATGGCTCGCTTGACCTCGCTATCGAGCTTCTCATAGTCCAGCGCCGGCGGCTCGCTGATCTCGCTTCCGGCACCCGGCGCCTCATGCATCTGCTCCATGTTCTTGTGGTCGGCCACGCGCGGCGCGCGACGCTCACGCGCCAAGCGATTCAGGAACGTGTTGTGCAGGATCTTCAGGAGCCACGGCTTGATGCCGAACTCGCGCATCTCAAACCGACTGAAGGCTTTATAGGCCTTCAAGTAGGTCTCCTGCACCAAATCCTCGGCCTCGTGCTCGTCTCGACAAAGCCGACGAGCCACGCGGTAAACCAGCTCGAGGTGCGGGACGGCCAGCTCCTCAAACGACTTTTCGGCTTTGGCCGGCATCAGGCATCCAGGGCCGGCCGCCGGCCGGCGTCCCTATCAGAAGAACCAAACAGTGGTACAGACTATTCCGCATATCTCCAAACCCCTGTGATTATCCCCGCTCAACTGGCGGTCGGCCACACCGCGGGGGTACAATTTCCTCGGCGTTGGATGCCCGAACCAGGGCTGGCTCGCGCTATTCTCACGCGGAGGGTCCGACATGTCACGCGCGAAATCGTACCATAGCTTGACCGCCGGCCTGATGGCCCTGTGGCTCGCCTCCGCGGCCGGGGCGATCGAGCCCAAACCCGTCTTCTTCGAGACCTTCGACGGCGTCGGGATTCACGCCGACTACTACGAGCCCAAGGCCGCCCCGACAGGGGCCCCCATGGTCATCCTGCTGCACATGTACCGTAGCGACCGGACGGCGTGGAAGCCGCTGGCCGGGCCGCTCCATGACGCCGGCTTCGCCGTCCTGGCCATCGACATGCGTGGACAGGGCGAGAGCGTCACCCCGGAGCTACGCAGACGCGTGGAGCGGCGTGACCCAAAGCTCTTCGAGGAAGTCTACCAGGACATCCGGGCCGCCTACGATTGGCTCGCCGGGCAGGAGGGGATCGACCGCTCGCGTTTCGCGCTGGTCGGGGCCAGCGTGGGCTGCAGCATCTCCCTGCGCTACGCCGTTCAGGATCGCAGCGTGGACGCGATCGTATGCTTGACGCCGGGCCTGGATTATCTCGGGCTCGACTCCCGCCCCGACATGAAGAAGATCCGCGGACGGGCGATCCTGATGCTGGCCACCGAGGACGAGCAGAAGGCGGCCAAGACGCTGGCGACCATGTCCGAAGGAGCCCAGGGTCACATCGTCGCCAGGGGCAAGGTGCACGGCACCCGCATGTTCGGCAAGGTGCCCGGCATCGAAAAGGAGATCGTGGCCTTCCTGAAGGAGGGTGTGGGCCGGCCCACCACGACGACCGTCTACGGCAGCATTAACAGCAACATCTGGCACCCCCGTGAGTCCGGCTGGATCGCGCGAATTAGCCCGAGCAACCTGCGATATTACTCGTCTCCCGAAGAAGCCGAAGCACGCGGGCTGCGAAAGACCAGATCCATGGGGCCGGGCGACCGCGGCAAACTCGACGACCCCCCGGATGACAAGCCGTAGCTCGCCATTCACGCGGACGCCACAGGGGAGGGCCAGGCCCCAGCCGAGATTGGCCTTTCACTGTCGGGTGGCACGGTCTGGCGGAGCGCAGCGAGCCAGGCCGTGGTAGTTCGATAGCGTTGCCCCACGGCCTGCCTTCGTCAGACCGTGCCACCCGGCCGGCCTCTCAGGGCAGCGGGGGCGTCTTGGTCGGGTCGGCGTGCTCGGCGTAGTCGGCCGCCACCAGGATTTCGTTCAGGCGGCGTTCGACACTGACGGGGAAGCCGGCGTAATCCTGGGCCCGCAGCGAGAACACGTCCAGACGGTTCTCCAACGTGCGCGCGTGCCCTTCCAGGTAGAGGATGTTGACCACCCGGGCCCGGTGGTTCGTGCGATGGAGCTCGTCCGGCCCGAGGCTGTTCACGTCCAAGGCCAGCGCCCGCGCCGGGAAGTCGAGCTCGTTGTGGCCGAGGTTCTCCAGCCGGTCCCGCGTGGTCTGATCGCGCTGTCGATACAGGTACGAGCAAAAAGCGTCCTGATCGGGGTGTTGCTCGAGCTTCTCGAACTCCTCGATCGGGTCGTTGGTGTCGTCCGCCGGGCAGAAAAGCACCCGTGGCTGGCGCAGGTCTCTCGCCAATAGCGGTCCGAGCCCGTTCGGCATCTCCAGCTCGCCGATCCAGACCTGGTTGCTCGCCCATTCGTCCCAGCCCTGCTCGCTGAAGTAGGGCAGCGGCGTCGCCGGCCCACGTGGGATCGCCCCGCCGTACTGCATACCGTAGGCGTGCAGGGCCAGCCCGATCTCGCGGAGGTTCGACAGGCACACTGATCGCTTGGACTGGGCCCGCGCCTGTGACAGGGCCGGCACCAGGATCGCCAATAGCAGCGCGATGATAGCCACCACGACCAGCAGCTCGATCAGCGTGAAGCCTACCCATCGCCGACGCGGTTCCGCAAACGTGGCACGTCCGCCCATACCTTCAGGCCTTGCGTCAACACTCCATGCACGCCGGTGTGAGTGTACCAGATCAGAACCGGGCCACGTAGGGCAGGTCGAGGCACGAGACCGGCCGAATCCTGCTGTTACAATCTCCGTGATTCGTTGCCGCCGCCCGTTGTGGAGTACATCTGTGGCACGCCTGCTGGTCGCGCTCACCGTGCTTCCCGTTGCCGCCCTGCTGACCTGGCTTGCCCTGGGCGTGCGCCCGGAGCGGGCCGACTTCGTGGTGGCGTACCAGGAACCGCGCACGCTCGACCCGCACCGCGTCAGTTGGGCCGCGGAGATCCAGCTTGCCAACGCGTTGTTCGAGGGGCTCACGCGGCTGAATTCGGAGACGTTTCAGCCGGAGCCGGCCATGGCCACCCATTGGGAGGTCAACCAGGAGCAGACCTGCTATACGTTCCACCTGAGGCCGGAAGCGTGCTGGTCCAACGGCGACCCGATCGTCGCGGAGCACTTCCGCTTCGCCTGGCTGCGCGTGCTCGATCCGCCGGTCGAATCGCAGTATGCCAGCCTGCTGTTCGTGATCGCGGGGGCGGAGGACTATTACCGTTCGCGGCTCAACGGCGACGCGAGTGATGACGTGCCCGCTGAGCAGGTTGGGATCGAAGCGCCGGACGCACACACGTTGCGTGTCCGTCTGGCCGGGCCGTGCTCGTATTTCCTGGACCTGACGTCGTTCCCCACGCTCGCCCCGGTGCATCCGCCGACGCTGGAGCGGTGGGCGTATCGCGACGGTCGGGTTCTGCGCGGGACGCGCCACCTGTGGACGCGGCCGGGCAACCTGGTCTGCAACGGGGCGTTCATTCTGACCTGCTGGGACTTCAAGCAACGCCTTCTGCTCGAGCGCAACCCGCACTATTGGGACGGCGGCAACATTCACGTCAATTCGATCGAGGTGTATCTCACCGCCGATTTGAACGCCGACCTGATCGCCTACGAAACCGGTCGCGTGGATCTGGTTCAGTCGCTGGAGACGGCGGTTGCCCGTGTGTTGCACGGCGAGCAGCAGGCCGGGCGGCGGAGCGACTTTCATCTCGGCGACCGGTTCGCCACATGCTTCTTCCGCGTCAACTGCAAGCGTCCGCCGCTGGACAACGCCGATCTGCGCAAGGCCCTCGCGTTGGCAATTGACAAGCGGGCGATCTGCACGCAGGTGCTGGGTTTGGGCGAGACGCCGGCCGACACGTATGTTCCCCGCGGGACGCTGCATCTGATGCCGCGGGTGGGCCCCGACGGCGAGACGATCTACTATCACCCACCGGACGGACTGGGTGCGGGGCTGAGCTACGCCGAACGGGTGGAGCTGGCGCGGGAGCATCTGCGCCGCAGCGGGTTTGAGCGGGTCGCCGGCACGCGCCCGATCGAGATCACCTACGCCCCGCACCCCGACATCCAGCGCGTAGCCGAAGCGGTGCAGGCGATGTGGGAGTCGGCGTTGGGGATTCGCGTCGAGTTGCGGGTCGTCGAGGCCACGGTGCTCAACAGCCGGATCAACAGCCTGGACTACGATGTGGTGCGCAGCAACTGGTTCGGCGACTACCTGGACCCGAGCACGTTCCTGAACATGTTCCGCACGTACGACGGGCAGAACCGCACGGGTTGGTCACACGCCGAGTACGATCGGCTGCTGGCCGCCGCCGGCGGCGAAGCGGACAACGCTCGGCGTTTCGCCCTGTTCCGCGAAGCCGAACGGATTCTGTGCGCGGAGGAGCTGCCGATTATCCCGCTCTACTTTCGGCGGGGCGCGTTCCTGCTCAACCCGGCGTTCACGGGGCTGAGCGACAACGTGCGCGACATCCTACCGATCCACCGCGTCCGCCGGGCGTCTTCTGCGCGTGACGTGCGCGGCTTTTGACAGCGACTCATTGTGAGAGTAAGAACACGCCGAGCGGTGCATACAGCCGCAAGCAGTGGGAGCCATCCATGGAAGCACCGGAAACGGCGAAGAAGAAGGCATCCTTCTTTCAGCAAGTCGCCAGCCTGCCGGCAAACTTCTGGTACGCCAACTTGATGGAGATTCTCGAACGCCTGGCCTTCTTCGGCGTGCGTGCGATTGCCCCGCTCTATTTGATCAGGCAAGCTGGCGAGAATGGGCTGGGCCTGAGCTACACGGAC
>JAUWXH010000125.1 GCA_030616465.1 Planctomycetota bacterium
CGTTGGATCCGGACGCCCGACGAGCCGCGGGGTTCACCCCGCGCGGACCTTCGCCCTACCGGAGGACCGCGTGCTTACGCGTGCGGCTCTGTTCAAGACGGCCGGGACAGAGCCCGGCCGCTACGTTCGGACGGCCGGGACAGAGCCCGGCCGCTACATCTCACTTCGTGCCTTTGTGTCTTTGTGGTTATCGCCTCAGCGGCGGCTGCCGATGCCGGCAGAAGAGAATCCGCCGTCGGTCTACGGCTTTCGCTGGCCGACTTTGTCGCCGACTTTGGACAGGTACGAGCGCAGCGCGGTCGGCGACCAACTGCTGATGATGAACCGGTCGGTGACGGTCCAGGCCGGGCCGGCGAACGGACCGAACTGGATATTCCACACGCCATCGTCGGCACGGCGCAGCAGCGCGGGATTGGGAACGGAGTTCTGCTCGTTGGCGCGCTCGAGCCCGGTCTGCCACGCGCGGCAAATCGTCTCCAGCGTCTGGCGAACACGCGCGGGCTCGCTGCGGATCTCGACCAGCGTGGTCATGGCCAGCGGCACGTGGAGCGGGTGCGGCGGGTCGTTGTGCATGACCGCGTAGCGGCCCAAGTGTGCCAGCAGGTCGCGCTCGGCGTCGAACCCGTACTCGGCCTGAATCCGCGCCCACGCCTGTTCGGCCGATTGGCGGACCTCCGGGCTGCGCGTCGCCAGCCAGCTCGAAATGAGGCGCGGCACGATCTTGCCCACGGGAACGCGGTAAATCGCGTATCGCGCGGTGTCGGGGATCGTCGCCAGCAGCCGCTTATTGCGGATCTTCGGATCGGCGTAGATGCGTCGGGCTGTTTTCTCGTCATTGTTGAGGATGTGGGCGATGCAATACAGGGCCCGCCCGTCGAAGCCCAGGGCCCAGTGCGAGCGATCCATGTTGTCGGCGTGCCAGGCCTTGAAGAAGCCCGTCGCCCGCCCGTCCACCAGCGGGTCGAGTCGCTCGCGGATGGCGCGGGTTGCCGCGTAGATCTCGATCCGCGGCTTGGGGTTGAGTGTGGTTCGGGCGGCGACGACCCAGGGATCACGGCTGAGGGCGGGCTTCTCGCCGGCCCCCACCGACGCGATCAGCGGCCAAACCTCCGCACCGATGGTCAGGACAAAGTGTTCGCCGATATCGCCCCAGGCGATGACGCACCAGTCGGGCAGCCGGCTGTCCTTCAGCTCCTGGTAGGACCAGCGGTGGGCCTTCTTCCGTTGGAGCGAGGCCTGTTGATTGTCGGTCTGCTCGTTGACGATCTTCTGGATAATGCGCCGAAACGGCTCGGATTTGCCGCCGGTCTGAACGATCAGCGCGAAACGCAACCGGTCCACGCGACGGCCCAGCCCGTCGGGTCCGACCGGCTTGGCCTGGGCGTCGATCAGCGCCAACGCGTGCGGGTAGCGGATCATCAGCCCGAAGGCTTCCAGCAGGCGAACCGCAAGCTGTGTTTTGCCGTCGAGCGGTCGGCCGGCGATACGCGTGCCGACGTCGAGCAGCGTGGCCAACACCGACGGCGATTCCTCGTCCGTCGGCGGGGCTGTATCGGGGAACGGGCGACCGGTCCAGCAAAGCAGGTGGTCGGCGGGAATCAGGTCGAGCGGTTCGTCGGCCGACGCCGACCCGACCGCCGCGAAGGCCAACCCGGCCAGCAAAACAACCGGCCAAAACGCGCACAGCTTCACGCAAGTCTCCTTTCGTCAGCAGCGAGGTTACCATCGGCGGACCGCAGATGCCACGTCCGGTGACGGCTCCGCCTTTGCCCGAAGACGATTGGGAACTCCGCCGGGGGTGAGCGTCACTTGCGTGGGCAGCGCGTCATTCCGAGAAGCCCTTCGACGTTGCTCAGGGTAGACTCCGCGCCGAGGAATCTGGCCGCGACGACCAATTGGGCCAGATTCCTCGCTCCGCTCGGAATGACAAGAGCGCCAGACACGAAGCCTGGTCGAGGCTGCGGGCCGAGCCGCGCTTAGCCGTGCCCGTAACGGTCGGTGCAGAAGATCTCGGCGGGAGGCTTGCGTCTGTTGTCGCTGATCGGGAAGTTCAGATCCGCCGACGCGGGATAGCCCAGCGGCGTCATGGCCGCCACCTTCACCTGCCGCGGGATCTCCAGCAGCCGTTTGACCTGCTTTTCGTCGAACGCCCCGATCCAACAGGTCCCGAGCCCCTCGGTCACCGCGGCCAGCGTGAGATGATCGAGCGCGATGGTCACGTCGATCTCGGCGCTGTTTCCGTAGCCGCCCATGTGTTTGTATGCCTGTTCGGGCAGCCCGCAGCCGACGATCGTGACCGGCGCGTCAGCCATCCACGTCTGGCCGTTCGCCGCCTGGGCCACCTGGCGACGCAGTTCCGCGTCGGTGACCAGGATGAAGCGCCAGGGCTGGAAGTTGCACGCCGACGGGGCGTAGCGCAGGGCTTGGCACATGCGCTCCATCACTTCCGCCGGAATCGGCCGCGATGAATACTCGCGTACACTCCGCCGCGTCCTAATGGCTTCGAACACGTCCATGGTGCACCTCCGCGTCTTGTTGTGCCTGTGAGAGTATAGGCTGCCCACACGCCGGATCGAAGACGTCGTTGCGGGCGGGTCGCGGAACGATCGTCGGGTCTACGGACTTGCCCTACACACGCACTTCGGACTCGACGATCCGTTCCCGCGGCGAACGATCTGCCGGCAGTCGGCTGCCGGTCGCGACAGCGGGGTGGCTGGCTATACGGGTCAGTCAACGTAGCCGAGGGAGCGCAGCTTGCGCAGGGTTTCCTCGTCCAGCTCGCCGATGTCCTCTGCCGGTGTGGTCCGGTCTTGGCAATGCTTGTACCAATCAGCGGCGTATGCGCGCATTGCCTGGACGAGTTCGGGGTGCTCGGCGTGGACGTTTTCTTGCTCCAGCGGATCCGTGATCAGGTCGTACAGCTCGAGGGTGTCCACTTCGACGTTCCAAATGCCCTTCCACTGCCCGCGCCGTACAACGATATTGATGTCGCCGCGCGTCGTGACCCACGGGCCGTAGTAGCGGGTGGTGTTATGCCGCATGCCGGGAACAGTGAACGGCTGGCGAGGCGCCGGCTCGTCACCCCGAACGAGGGGCATGAGGCTGCGCCCGCGGGTGCCGGCGGCCAACTCCGGCCGCTGCAGATAGTCGAAGACGGTCGGCAGGACGTCTACCAGTGAGACGACTTCCTTGACCCGTGTCCCGGCGAACTCGTTGTGGGGGAAGCGAATGATGAGCGGGACGCGCATGAGCTCCTCGTACACCGACTGATCGTGCAGCCAGGCACCGTGGTCGCCCAGCTCCTCGCCGTGATCGGCAACGTAGATGAACAGCGTGTTCTCCCAGAAGCCGCGTTTCTGCAGCATCTCAACGGTGGTCGCCACCCGCCAGTCCGCGAACCGAACGCAGGCGTCGTAGAGCTCGTTCCAGTCGTCCTTCAGGGCGCGCAGCGCGGCCAGGTGCTGATCCTGGATTCCGGTCATATCGTTGGTGCCGAGCGGGAGGCGTCGGCGGTAATCGTACTCGGCTGCTCCCTTATACCCTTTGAAGTGGAGCTTCATCTGCTCGCGCACATCCTGCGACACATTACGGAAACCGGGCGTGTGCGGCGGAGCGTAATGGTAGGGATTGTGGGGCTCCATGTTGTGCACGTAGAAGAAGAACGGTAGCGGCGGGGCGGGGCCCAGTGCGGCACTTGCCTTTTTTCCGCCGTTACGCCCGCCGCCGAACAGTGTGTCGAAACCCTGGTGCAGCCCATACTTGGGGCCGAGGAACTCGTTGCCGATGCGCGAGTAGGTCGAATAGCCGGCGCGTTTGAGACGTTCGGCCAGCGTATCGGCCGAGTCCGGCAGGCGGTCGTACATGGACAGCATGTCGTGCTCGCAGGGGAACGTGGAGGTGAACATCGAAGCGACCGACGGAATCGTCCACGGGGCCGGCGCGTAAGCATTCTCGAACACGACCCCGCGCTGCGCCAGCCCGTCGGCAGCGGGACTGGTCAGGTGCGCTTTATACCCGTAGGCGCCCAGGCGGTCGGCGCGCAGCGCGTCAATAAGAAAAATGAAGACGTTGACGTTCGGGCGTGCCGGCGTGCTGGCGGACGGATTCGGGTTGACGTGCGAACCGGCGGGGCGCCGCAGGCCCAGCCACGCTACCGCCGCGCCGACGAAGACGATCGCCGCGAGGATCAGGACACCCACAGGCGTCTTTCGAGTCGCGGCACGCTTACGCATAAACAGGTCTCCCCGGCGAACGTTTCCAGTACGCCCTTAGTCCAGTATACGGCGGGTTTCACCTGGCGGGCAACGTCGCCGACGGCAGCGCCGTCTCTTGAGAACGGCAATATGGACTGGGCCGACCAGATTGGGAGTGGCGCGCGGCGCGCAGGCTCGGGCGCCCGCCCGACGTCCTATAACCAAACCGCTCGACGCTGCCGAGGCGCGTTGGCCGCCGAATATGTGGGCGAGCAGGATGCCCTTTGGGCAGACCACTACGTTCCGCAGCCCCAGTCGCCCAGCAGGATGCCCAGGTCGCCGTGACCTACGTGGCCATTGCCATCGAGGTCGGCATCGGGGTTCCAGTGCGGGTCGCCCGGCTGCGAACCCCAGGCGCCGAGCAGGGCCCCCAGGTCGGCGTGGTCGGTGTCACCGTCGCAGTCGATGTCGCCGGAACACTGGCCCCAGCGGGCCCAGTAAGCGGAAGCGTGCTCGCCCGCGATGGTGAAGTCGCCCCCGCCGATCAGCTCGTCGTCGTAGATGGCCAGGGCATACGAGCCCGGCCAATCGCCAAACCCACCGGCCATCCCGCTGCCCAGCGGCGACCAGGTCGTGCCGTCCCAGCGAGCGATGTGGTTGGCCTCCGTGCCACCGGCAGTATCGAAGGTGCCCCCGGCGATCAGCTCGTCGTTGTAGACGGTCAGGGCACGCACCGGGATGTAGATGTAGCCGGCGCCGCCCATCCCGCTGCCCAGCGCCGACCAGGTAGTGCCGTCCCAGCGGGCGATGTGGTTGGCCTCCGTCCCGCCCGCGGTGGTGAACTCGCCGCCGGCGATCAGCTCGCCGTTGTACACGGTCAGCGCGTGCACCTGGGTCATCTGGGGATGGGTGCCCATTCCGCTGCCGAGCGGCGACCACGTGCTGCCGTCCCAGCGCGCGATGTAGCGCACTTCTACGTCCCCGGCGTAGGAGAACCGCCCCCCGGCGATCAGCTCGCCGTTGTAGACCGTCAGGGCATGCACGTAGTAGCTCATCCCGTCGCCTAACGGCGACCAGGTGGAGCCGTCCCAGCGGGCGATGTAGTTGGTCCCCGTCCCGCCCGCGGTGGTGAACCGGCCGCCGGCGATCAGCTCGCCGTTGTAGACGGTCAGGGCGTCCACATATGGGTTAAAGGGACCCCACATCCCGTCGCCCAGCGGCGCCCAAGTGGTGCCGTCCCAGCGGGCGATGCAGTTGGCCTCCGTCCCGGCCGCGATTACGAAGTCGCCCCCAGCGATCAAGTCGCCGTTGCAGACGGTGAGGGCAAAGACAGCCGGTGGCTCCCCCCAGTAGTCTTCCCACGACCCGCTGCCCAGCGGCGACCAGGTGGCACCGTCCCAGCGGGCAGTGGCGCTGGCCAGCGCCCCGCCCGCGGTGTTGAACCCGCCTCCGGCGATCAGCTCGCCGTCGTAGACCGTCAGGGCACGCACGCTGGCGTTAACCCCGCTCATCCCGCTGGCCAACGTCGACCAGGTGCTGCCGTCCCAGCGGGCGACGTGGTTGGCCGCCGTCCCGCCAGCGGTGGTGAACTTGCCCCCGGCGATCAGCTCGCCGTTGTAGACGGTCAGGGCGTTCACGTACGGCCGGTTGACGCCCAGCCCGCTGCCCAGCGGCGCCCAGGTGACGCCGTCCCAGCGGGCGATATGGTTGGCCCAACACCCGCCGGCGACGGTGAAATGCCCCCCGACGATCAGGTCGGCGCTGTAGACCGCGAGGGCGCCCACGCCGCCCCAAGAGGGTAGGCTGTACAGCCCGGTGCCCAGCGGCGACCAGGTGGCGCCGTCCCAGCGGGCGATATTGTTGACCTGCGTCCCGCCGGCGGTGGCGAAGTAGCCCCCGGCGATCAGCTCGGCGTTGTAGACGCTCAGGGCGCGCACCCTGCCGTTGATCCCACTGCCCAGCGGCCCCCAGGTGGTGCCGTCCCAGCGGGCGATGTGGTTGGCCGCCGTCCCGCCGGCGTTGGTGAAATCGCCGCCGGCGATCAGCTCGCCGTTGTAGATGCCCAAGGCCCTTACACCCCCGTTCATCCCGCTGCCCAGCGGCGACCAGCTTCCCGGCGCGCCGGGATCCCAGCGGGCGATGAAGTTGGCCGGCATCCCGCCCGCGAAGGCGAAATCGCCCGCGGCGATCAGCTCGCCGTTGTAGACGGTCACGGCACGCACGAGTCCGTTCATCCCGCTGCCCAGCGCCGACCAGGTGGTGCCGTCCCAGCGGGCGATGCGGTTGGCCGGCGC
>JAUWXH010000460.1 GCA_030616465.1 Planctomycetota bacterium
CTGGTAACCTACAGCCAACTTATCAAGCGCTGCACTTTTCACCCGCCAGGCGCTGCAATATTCAACCGGCGTTTACACCTGTACCGCACGGACTGGGTCGTGTACGCCAAGCCGCCCTTCGGCGGTCTCGAGCAGGTGTTCCAGTACTTGGGGCGCTACAGCCACCGCGTGGCCATCTCCAACAGCCGGCTACTGTCGGTGCAAGACGGTAAGGTCGCCCTGCGGTACAAGGATTACCGGGACGGCCATCGCTGGAAGGTGATGATCCTGGCCGCCGAGGAGTTCATCCGCCGCTTCCTGCTGCACGTCCTGCCCAGACGGTTCGTCCGCATCCGACACTATGGCCTGATGGCCGGCCGCAATGTGACGACAAAACTCCACCAGGCCCGAAGTCTGCTGACACCAGCCACGCACGAGTCGGAATCACCAGCAGCGCCGGAGTCGGAATCGCCGCCAGCGCCCGAGTCGCAATCACCGCCATCGCCGCAGATTCCCAACTGGCAGCAGCGCGTCCTGGCATGGACGGGGCAGGATCCCATGCGCTGCCCGTCCTGCCAGGGTCCTTTGACCCGGCGGGCTCTGTGTGACCGTCTCCGGCGCCGTGTTACGATGGCAACAGTGTGTGACCGTCCCTGGCCGCCCGCTACGATCGCGTCAGTGACCGCGGCCGATGGAAGAGGGTGGGATTCGTCATAGCCATGAACGGTACGCTTCCACATCCGGTGCCGCATGCGCGCGGCTCACGCGCCCGGGGCAGTTCCAGACAAACCGAGGGCGGACAGTGCGCGCCTTCGTGGGTCCCGGCGCCCTCATCCCACATTCATACGCGCGCCCGGGGCTTCACGTCCCAGGCCAGTCCACCCTGCCATCCGCAGCACACTACTTCACCCCCACGCCAGGCCATCCTTGCCAACTTCTCCGATGGATGACAAGCCCATAGCCTGCGCGAGCGGGCTTCGTTCAACACACGGTTTCAGCCACGCTCGCTCTGCGAGATGGCCAAAACCGCCTAGTCTGATAACTCTCTGATTCTCTCTTGTTAACATCACCCCGCCAGTTAACGGACGCGCGCGTGGACCGAAGGCAATCGGCTCGAACTTGCGTGCGCCCCGCCAGGGGAGCCGTGTGGCCACGTTCCCCGTGCGGTTGCGGCTGCACTTCCGGGCAGTCGACCAGCTCACCGTTGCGGTAGCAGAGCGTTTCCGTCGTGGTGGGCATGGTCAGGTCACGGAGCAGCCAGCCGGCGCTGACTTCCGCGGCGGACTGCTACGGGTCCGGCCACGCCGCTTCAAGCCAACCAGCAAGAGCAGCACGAAGACCGGCATGATGCCCAGCACGCCGCAGGGGCCCAGCACGCCGCAGGCGTGAATTGGCGTGATGGTTTCGATGATGGTCCAGTCAACATCTTCGACTTCGACCTCGGCCGTGGTCTGAGCGGAAGCCGGCGTTGGCGTCTGCTCGCTCGTGGCGCTCGCGCTCACGGTGATCTGCCCTGCCACAAGCGCTCGGAGCACCAGCTCGATCTGAACATCCTCGCCAGGGGCCACGTCGCCGAGCTCAATCGTGATTTCAACAGAGACGTTGAGCGGCGCGGCTTGAGCAGCCTCGCTCGCAGCCCGCCACGCGGAGATGAACTCCGTATTCTCCGGCAGCGGGACGGTGAGCAGCACGTCAGTGGCTCCGCCGTCACCCACGTTTTCCACCGCGATCTCGAAGGTCAACTCATCGCCGACAACCGCCTGCGCCGTCGCGCATTCGATCGTCACGCGGAGGTCGGGTGCGGTTTCGGGTTCCGGCGGGGTCTCCTCGGCCGGGGTTGTGAGCGTGACGTCGTCGCCGTACGCCGTCCCTTCGCTATTGGTCGCGTAGGCGGCGACATAGTAAGTGGTATCCGGGCGCAGGCCGGTGAGGCCGCTGGTGAAGGTGGCCGTCCCGGTCCCGTCCGTCGTGTGGTCATCGTCGATCGTCGGGTTGGCGAAGGTGCTCCAGTATACGCCGCGGGCGGTGACGCGGTCGCCGCCGTCGTCGGTGACATTGCCGCCGGAGTCGGCGGTGGTGTCGGTGACGTTGGAGATCGCCGTGGTGGTCACGGTGGGCGCCAATGCGAGTTGGCCGGTGTAGACGTACCCGCCCAAGACACACGCCACGAGCTTCGTCCCATCTGAGGATGAGGCGACACCATACCAACTTCGGTTGCTTGCCCCGGCCGTCCAGGTCGTGCCGGAGTCCGTGGAGGTGTAGAGGAACCCGCTCCAGGCACACGCTACGAGCTTCGTCGCGTCTGATGAGGAGGCGACCGACCGCCAATTCCGGTTGCTTTCCCGGACCGTCCAGGTCACGCCGGAGTCCGTGGAGGTGTAGAGATGGTCGCCGTTGGCACACGCCACCAGCTTCGTCCCGTCCGAGGAGGAGGCGACCGACCGCCAATTGGCAGTCCCGCCAGCCGGATCTCGCTGGGTCCAGACCCAGGTCTGCCCCCTGGCCACCGAGCACACGAGGCTTGAGAGAATCACTGCTAATAACACGCCTGTTCGCACGCGTGAGCGGTTCATTGACGTGTTTCCATCATTCGCCGTGGTGCCGGTACTACCGGGATCCCATGAGCCGGGGTTCGTGACCTGTTTCCAATTCCC
>JAUWXH010000314.1 GCA_030616465.1 Planctomycetota bacterium
AGACTCCGATTCCGCACGGGCGTAGTGCCGAAGAGTTGTGCGGCCCGCGGCGACTCGCGCAGGCACGTGAGAAACGCCTCGATCGCTTCCAGGCGGATCACCAGCAGATGCCGAAGGCTGGCGTGCTTGAGAAACGGGTATACGGCCACGGATTCGTGATTCCAGTCGAGCAGGTTATTGAGTTGCAGGTCGCGATCTTGCTCGGCGTTCCAATCGCGCACGAGGTCGTGCATCGTCACGCCGCCGCGCTGCCGGCCGCTGAGGTCCGCGGACGACCCCAATGAAACGTAGCCGTGGACGCCGTCGATGCCGCCGCGAATCTGGAAGTCCGGGTGCAGACCGGCATACTCACGCAGCCAGTCGGCCGTCAGCAGCGGCAGCTTCTTGTAGCTGTCGTCGCGGACGGCGTCCCACTTGTAGAGATTGCCGGGACGCGGGAGGAAGGTGTCCGGCATGACGGGGGCGGGCACGTCGCGCTCCCGCTCGGCGGCGCGCAGGCCTTCGATCGGCCGGTTGTCGAAGTCGCAAATGCGGACGGAGAAGCCGAAGCCCCGGTCGAACGGCACGGGCCAGGCTTCGACCGCACAATCAATGCGGTTCCAGCCCTTCGGCAACGTTGCCGCCTTGGCGAGCATGTTTGTCAGGTTCCGGTCGGCGAACTTGTTCACCGCATAGTAGTCCCCGCGGTGCAGCATACGCCCATTGAGCCACACGGCGATGCCGTCGTTGAAGCCCAGCCAGAGACGTGTTTCCTGTCGGGCGGGCGAGCGCACGAAGGCTGTCGCGGCCGTAATTGCTAGGGGGCGCGGCGTCACGCCGGCGTCCGCGTAGACCTTGTTGAGATCCACGAAGTCCGTCTGCGAGACGACGAGTCGGCGGGGCCAGTCGCGGGTTTGGTCCGGGCCGTACTTCTGGACGATGCCGCCGGTCGCCGGTTCATCGCCGGTGATTTCCGCAGGGTCGCTGACGAACCACGCGCGGAGGTAGCCTGTCCCGGTGTCGGGATCGGCCGTTTCGACACGTCGATACACCGCCGGCGGAACGTAATAACGAAGCGCCGCCCGCAGGCCGTAACCGAGCGACGGGATCGGCTGATGCCCGCAGCCGTCGGAGTGGTCGGCGAGGGGGAACAGCTCGGCCAACTCGGCGGCGCGGACCGTCCAGTCGAATTGCCGCGTCCATTCCCGCAGGTAGATGTCCCACCCGGCCTGGGCACCGATGTCGCTGAGCGCGGCACCGCTGGGCCCGCAATCGGCTCCCACCGTCTCCGCCTTGCCTCGCGGACGAAACGACAACACCGAGTCGTAGCTGCCGCGCAGCGGGATGAATTCGTCAGCGGGTCCGAACACGCCGCACGGCTTGGTGGTGTACGACCGACCGGCTTCATCCGTGATCTCCACGAAGCGCGTGTTGAGCTTCAGTCGGCCGCCGGACGCGCCGTAGATCATCTGCTCCACCCAATGCCACTGGCGCTTGATCCTCTCGATCTGCGCGCGGCTGATCTCGGCGCGGAGCTCGACCTCTCGTCCGTCCTGCACGTCGTAGTACCTCTCGGATCGCAGGAACGTCACGAGCACGTCCCAGTCGTTCGCTTTGATGCCCGCCGTTTGCCCGGCACGCTCCATGACCGCCGCCACATCCTCGAGTGGGTCGCCGCAGCGCTCCATCATCTCGCCCAGCCGGAACCAGGCATCGGGATAGCGTTGGTCGGCGGCCAGGGCCTGCTCGAAGTGCAGTCGGGCGGCGCGGAACATCCCGCAGTGCTGCGCGTAGAGCCCGAAGCGGTAGTGAGTGGCGAAGTCATGCTTCATCTTCGCTTCGGCCTCGGCGAAGCGAATGCGGCGCAGGGCGGCACGGGCGAAGCGCGCGATGGTCTCGTCCGAGCTGTATGCCAAGCGTGTGAAGTCCCTTTTGGCCCGCTCCAGCCCACCGCCGGCTGCGGCGACCGCCGCTTTCAGATACTCCCGCGCGGCGCTGCGCGGAAGGTTCCGCACGACTCCGTCCAGCGGTCCCAGGGCCGCTTCCCCCGCCAGGGCCAGGTCTGCCGCCCCGCTCGCCATCAGCGCCAACTGTGGAGCGCAGTTCCTTACCTCGACGCGCAGCGTGAGGTGTCGCCCGTCGGGCGTGCTGTCCCGCTCCAACGCCGCGGTGCCGATGACGTACATTTGCCCGGGCTGTCGAATGCTCCAGGTCGGGTAGGGCCGCTCGGCGGCTGCGAAGCGGATCTCGCCGGGCACCGGCGGTCGCTCGCCGGGATCGAACAAGGCCACGAACACGATCGGCGAGCGGATGACGCCGAAGCGATCGTACGGCCGCGCCACGCGAATCTCCTGCGTTCCCGGCTGGAGCGGGAACGAGCCGAGCGGGATGAGGCACCAGTCGCGTCGGCCCGTCGCGGTCGCATCCGCCGCCAGCAGCAACGCGCACGCCGACGTTACGAGGAAGCTTCGCGTGCGACAGAGAGTGAGGATCATTGCCTGCGGCCCTCACGAGCGGGTTTCACCGCGATGTTACCCGCGTCGTGCTCGAACGAAAACGTCGTGTGACGGCCGAGCGACGTTACAATGCGGCACGCGCGACCGGCGGCGGCAGCCCCGGACGACTATACAGAGACGGAGTGGCCTGTGAAGCACCGCAGCAACCATCGCATTCCGATCCTGCTCGGCGTGGCGCTGTCCGTCGCGATATCCCCCGCGGTCGGCGCCCAAGCCTCCCCGCGTGACGTAGCGTCCGGTCTCCGTGCCGGACGTAGAGACGCGCAGCAGAAACCGGGTTCGCAGCCGACCAAGCCGCCACGTGGTTACACCCACCTGGCCGTGGTCGGCTTCCAGCCCGCGGACGACGGCGACCCACGCGACACCTGGATAGCGGTGGCCGTCCAGGAGACGCTCGCGTGGCGGTTGCAGCGCACGCCGTCCCTGATCCTTATTCCTACGGTGCGGGCTTACCAGGGACGGCACGAACTGCGGGAGGAGGCAACCGAGCAGCCGAAGTGGTCGCGGGTGGTGCGGCTACTGGGTGGGGAACTCTACCTGACCGGAACGTGCAGCGGCCCGGCTGACTCGGTCCGGCTGGATCTGAAGCTGATGCGACCCGACGGCGGTGGCACGCTACAAGAAATGGCCGCGATCGGCCCGAGCCGGCTGTTCGATGCTCTGAACCAGGCGACACGCTGGGTTCTGTCGCGGCTGGGTGTCCCACAACTCGGCGAGCCGGCCCGCAGGCTGATCTTCGCACCGCCGTGTAAGTCGCCGAGCGCACTGGAGTACTACGCCAAGGCGATCACCGCCGCCCGGGCCGAGAACATGCGTGACGCCGTCCACTACGCGGCCAAGTCGGTCGAATACGACCGGGAGTATCGGCCGGCGTTGGCGCTGTTGGCGCAGATCGAGATGCAACGCGTGCCGTTGCTGCCAGCCGCATTGCACAACCGCACTAGCGCGGTGATCCAAGCTCGGCTGCACGCGCTGACGCGCTCGGCCCGCCGGGCCGGTGACACGCACGACCTGGCCGAAGCGGAGCTGGCGCGTGCCGTGACGCTGCGCCTTTCGGGGAGTTTCGACGCCGCCCTGGAGCGCGTCCAGTCGGCGCTGGTGATCTCGTACGAAGCGGGCAACCCCTATGGGCAGCTCGCCGCCATGGACAGCATTTGCGACCTGTATCTGTCGCGTCGGCTTCCGCCCGGCATCGAGTTGACGGAGGAACAGCGGCGAGAAATCCGGCGTCAGGACTACCGACAGGCGGCCGAGTGGCAACGGCTCGTGCTGGGTGCGTTGCACGAGCTGGGCGACGTGCTCGCCGAGGCGCCGGCGGCGAGCAAATTGGCGCTCATCTACCAGGACCTGGAGGAGCACGACGCGGCGCTTCAGATGCACCGGCGGACGCTCGCGGCGG
>JAUWXH010000069.1 GCA_030616465.1 Planctomycetota bacterium
GCGGCGTCCGGCGTGGTGATTTCCGTCGTTCCGGCGATCGTCCGCGACGTGTTTCACGGCGAGTACTCCGACGTGGGCATGTACCGCGGTCTGATTGCCGGCGGGCTGGCCGCCGGGGCGGCCATGCTCACGCTCATCGGCCCCGCGCTGCCGGTCCCGCTGGCGGTCCTGGGCGCGGTGCTCGGCGGCGGTGTCTGGGTGCTGGCGCTCGACGCGGCACTGATCTTCAAGCTGGGGCGGCTCTTCACGGGGCTGTGCCTATTCATGCTCGGCGTGCACGGGGCGGGGATTCTCGTGACCATCATGGTCATCATCCAGCGCTTCGTCCCGGACGGGCGGCGGGGGCGCGTGTTCGGGGTGTCCGACATGTGTACGATGGCCGCCATCGTCGCCGCCACCGGCCTGCTGGGCCTGCCGCACATCGAGCACTTGGACCGCTACATCCCTTGGCTGCTCGGGGCGACCGGAGCGGGGCTGCTGCTGACCACGGTGCTGGCGTGGCGGGAATATCGGCGTGGCGATCCGTTCCCGGCGGTTGTCTGGCTAGTGTGGCGCGTGCTTCGAACGTACGCGGGGTTCTGGTGCGGAGTGAAGCGCGTCGGGCCATGCACGGTGCCGCGCGAAGGGCCGGTCATCCTGGCAGCGAACCACACCGCCGGCATCGACCCCATCCTCATCTACGCCACCTGCACGCACCGCCTGACCAGCTTCATTGTCGCGCAGGAATACTACCATCGCCCGATCGCGGGTTGGTTCATGCGCCAGGCCCATTGCGTCCCGATCAACCGGGCCAGCCCCGGCAAGGCTTTCTTGTCGGCCTGCCTGCGGCTGCTCAAGCAGGGCGGTTGCCTGGGCATCTTCCCCCAGGGCACTTACCTGCCGCCGGACGAAGTCGAGCCGCGGGCGAAATCCGGCATCGGGCTGATCGCGCTGCGCACCGGCGCCACCGTGATCCCCTGCCACATCAGTGGCACCAAATACGTCTACAACCCGTTCCTGGCCTACTTCCGCCGGCACAAGGCGCGGATCCGCTACGGCAAGCCGCTCGACCTCTCCGCTTTCCGCCGCAAACAGCGGGACAAGGACACCGCACAGCAGGTCAGCGATTTGATCATGGCGAAGATTCGGGAGCTCGCGCCGGCGGGGGAGACAGCTTGAGTGGTCATGTGGTCAAATGGGTAAATGGTCAAATGGGGACTGGGCCCCGCCCGCCCACAACCCGGACCAGGTCGGCGCCGCGAGCACGAGCCCGACTGGCCGCCGGGCGAGCGATTCTGATATACTCGCGAAGCGGGGACTTGTCGCCTGGTAGCGGGTCCCCACGGGTCGGCCCGCGCTTGGCAGCCGACCCGGCAACGCACAGTTCAGACCGGAAGGAAGAGTGGGATGATGTTCAAGAGCACACCGACCGTCGCCGCCTTCGTCGCGGCGCTCACCTTCGTGGCCGCACTGGCCGGTTGTTCGAGAGACAAGCGCGGTACTGACTTGGCGGTAGCCGTGGCCGAGCGGGAGGCAACCGCCGAGAACACGGCCGCCGCGCAACCCCAGCCGGACCAGACGGAGGAACCGACCGCCAGTCCGCCGCAGGAGGAGGCCGCGCCCGAGAAGCCCGCGCTGCAAGACGAGGCCGCCGAGCAAGCCAAGCAGGCTGAAAAGGAGAAGGCGGATAAGGAAAAAGCTGAGAAAGAGGAAGCCGAAAAAGCCGAAAAAGACCTGGCGGCCAAGCACCGCAAGCTCGCCAAGCTCGAACGTGACCTGGCGCTCGCTCAGCACAGGATGAAGCGCGCCGGCATGGCGGTCGAACACGCCGGAGTGGACGCCCAAAACTCGATCGCCAAGGCCGAAGCGGAGCTGGAGATCGCCCAGCGCAAGCTGGAGACATTCGAGAAGAAGACGGTCCCGACGCGCATCGCGCGGGCCGAACTGAACCTGCAGGTGGCCGAGGACCGCTTCTTAGAAGCCAAAGAGGAGCTCGAGCAACTGGAGCTCACGTACAAGGACGAGGAATTCGCCGACAAGACCAAGGAGATCGTGCTCGAACGCGGCCGCCGACGCCTGGAACGCTCGCAGCGCAGCCTGGAAATCCAACGGGTCGACCTGGCCACGCTCACGGAGAAGACGATTCCGGTCGAGCTCGAGGAGCACGAGTTGCAGACGCGCGACAAGCAGCAGGCCTTGGAGCGCACCAGGCGCGGCGCCGAATCGACGCGCCTCGACAAGCAGATCGCTCTGATGGCGGCCGAGTCGGAGATCACCCGGATCGAGACGGAGATCGACGTCCTCGAGGAGGAGATCGACGAGTTGAAAGAGAAGGCCGAGAAGAAGGCTGAGCAAGAGGTCGAAGAAGAGCCGGAGCACGCCCAGGAGCAGAAGTAATGCGGCCCGCCGTCCTGCTCCTCGCGATCGCCGCCCTCGCCGAGGCGACGCCCGCCGACGATGGTCGGACCGAGTTGACGCCGGACGAGGTTCGCACGGCCATTCAGCGCGGCCTGGATTTCCTGCTGAAGGATCAGAACCCGGATGGCTCGTGGGGCGGTCCCCGGAACGCCGTGTACACCTTCACCGGCGCGGTCTGGTCCAACCCCGAGACCCATCGTTCCTGGAAGGTGGCGACCACCGGCCTGGGCTGCCTGGCGATGCTGGAGGTGGGCAACTCGGAAGCCACGGAGACGGCCGCGGACCGCGCCATCGGCTACCTGCTGAAAAACGCCGCCGTCAAACGCCCCAACGAATGGGACACCATGAACAACTGGGCCTATATCTATGGGCTTCAGGCGTTGGCGGCCGCATGCGGGCAGCCCCGCTACGCCGACTCGCCCCGCCGCGACGAGATGCGCGCCGTCGGCCAGGAGCTCCTCCGCAAGCTCGCCTACCACCAATCGCTCAATGGCGGCTGGGGATACCTCGAGTTTGACGCGCCGCGGACGGCCCAGCCGCAATGGGCCACGAGCTTCATGACCGCCGCGGCGGTCGTTGCGCTGCTGGAGGCCCGCGCGCAGGGTTTCGACGTGGACGAGGCCCTGCTGCAACGGGCGCTGCGGGGGATTCGGCGCTGCCGCTTGCCGAGCGGAGCCTACACCTACAGCATCCCGGCCATCGCCGACCCGCGCCACTCGGAATGGATCGATCAGATTAAGGGTTCGCTGGGGCGCATTCAGTTGTGCAACCTGGCCCTGCTGATGGCGGGTGATGACATCCCGCTCGACCGGCTGAAGACCGGGCTGGGATACCTCTTCCGCCATCACCGCTTCCTGGACATCGCCCGCAACCGGCCGATCCCCCACGAAGCGTATTACCTCAACTCCGGCTACTTCTACCTGTTCGGACACTACTACGCCGCCCGGCTGATCGAGCGGCTCCCGCCGGAAGACCGGGGCGCCTTCTGGCCGCGTCTGCAATACGAGATCATCAAGATCCAGCAAGCCGACGGCTCGATGTGGGACTACGACATGCACGCCTACCACAAGCCCTACGGCGTCGCCTTCGGCCTGCTGGCGCTCGGTCCATCCCTCGGCGAGCCGGAAGCGGAGCGTGAACCGGCGCCGACACCGTAGGTCCACGCTGCCTCACCAGCCGCGTGTTACTCCGGGACCGCCTGCGGAATGTAAGTCGTCTCCGCCACGCCGGTGCCGGTCGAACCATCGTACCGCAGCGAGCGCACGCTGATTTCGTAGCTCTGCCCGGGCACCAGGTCGTGCAACACGGCCCGGGGGGCAAACGCCACCCCGACCGGCTGGCCATTGACGGCAACCTGGTAGCCCGCGTTTGGAGAATACCGCGTCGGCCAGGTGACGACAGCGCCGGTCGATCCGTGCCCTTCCACCTGCAATCGCTCGGGAGCGACGGCGGAGACGACGTACGGCTCGGTGGGCTCGAAACGCAGCTCCCAAGCGACGATCTGCGAGACCGTACTGCGTATGGTTATGGTCGCGTAGCCCTGATGGCTCTGCTGCTCAACTTGGACGATCGTGGCCGGGTCGGCTCCGCGCGACAGCGGCTCGGCTTTCGCGCTGACCAGCCTGAACGTCGCCGCGCTGCGCGGCAAGCCGATCGTCAGAGTGTAGGGGTCGTCCGCGATTACCTGGCTGATGCCGCTCAGAATCGGCTTCTCCTTCGCACCGCCGGACTCCAGCCGGTATAGATCGACCCATCCCTGCGTGATGTGTCGGCTCGTGCTGACCAGGACCGGCCGATCGTTTGCCGGAACCAGCGTCACGACGCGCACGTCCGCCGGCGGCACGTCGAGGAAAACACCTTGCTCCCAGGCGCCCAGATAGGTCTGCTGCCAGAAGTCGTACACGTGGTAGGGCCGGTCCGGCTCCAGGCCGAGCTCCTTCCAGCTCAGGTGATGCGTCTCGGCAGTCTCAGTGTCGTAGTTGAACACGCCGACCACGTCGTAGGCCCGACCGAGATGCGCTACCTTGAGAACCCAGATCGGCTTGCGCGCCCCTTCCGGTCGGAACAGATCGAGCGGGCGAATGTCCACCGCGGGGTAGACGCGCTTCAGCATCTCCACGCGGGAAGGCGGCAGATCCGGCAGCCGATCGCTGGTTAGCAGGGCCTGTCCGGTCAGACCCTGGAGCGTCGCCCAGGCGCGCGCCATGCCGTCGCTCAGCGGCGGTCGAACGTAGAACACGTCGGGGTCGCAGTACCAGGCGACGTTGTGCAGGAAATTCCACTGCTGAACCGCGTCGGCGGCGGTCAGGAACCCGTCCCAGCCCTGCACGACGTCCAACGCCGTGCGAGAGCCGTGCATGATGCCTACCCCCGGCAAGGGAATGCCGAAGCACCCCAGCAAGTAGGATTCCGGCCCGATCGCCTCACGGATCGTGCGCAGCGTGTCCCGATACAGCAGTGCGGCGCGCTGCTTCGACGAAGGCTCGTCGCTCGCGGGCCCCGCCATGAATTCCGCTTTCTTCTCGTACTCGTCCAGGACCATGGGCTGACCGTCGATCTTGAAATAGGTGTACCCCCACCGGCGCAGCGTCCGGAGCAACTCGCGCAGATACTCATGCGCCTCAGGGACGCTCGGATCGACCAGATAGGTCCCCACCCACGTGTCCGAGGCGGTAGCCCCGTCGGCCTTCCATAGGAACGCTCGCGCGCCCCGCGCAAGCCGTTCGTTGCTCTGCCCGTGCGGGATCAGCCAGATCCCCGGTTCCAGACCCAGCTTGCGAATCTCGGTCGCCAGCCGGTCCATCCCCAACTCGCGGAATCGCGTGTCGATGGCGGTCCAGTCGCGGTTCTCGCCGCCGCCGTGCCCGGTCCCCTGCCAACCGTCGTCAACCTGGACGTAGCGACAGCCGTACGGCGCGAGCTGCTCGGCGATCCAGCGCGCATTAGCCAGCACCTCCTCCGGCGTGACCTCCTGGTAGTAGTAATACCACGAGCACCAGCCGGACGGCGGCAACGGAAACTCAGACTTGTCGATCGGTTCATAGAACGGGACGTCGAGGCGCTTTTTGTAGTAACTCTCTATGACCGTCCCGTCAGTCAACGTCACCCGATCTGCCGCCGGGTCGAACATCCCGTCCGCTAGCGGCGTGCGCGCCTCGCCGAGTGTCATCACGAACAGCCGGTCCCCGCCCTTCGGCTTGACCCGGACCGGCACCGGCCGCGGCCACGGCGTGACCGGGCCGGCCGGTTTGCAGGAAACAGGACCTTCCACCACGGCTCCTCTCGTACGCGGGTCGAGCAGCTTGATCGTCGAACCTGGTCACAGTATCACGCCGGCCGGCCGCCAGAAACAAGTCCCGGCCCGCAAGCAGCGGCGGAATCAACGGACGCCTGGGCTCCGGTACCCGGCTCGTGCCCCTGTGCGCAGCGGCCCAGAGTGCTTATAATCGCCGCCGGGCGCTGAAGGGATTACCGTCGGAACGGCTGTTTGCATTGCCCAAGACTCCCTCGGGTTAGCGTTTTCACCCAGTAGGAGGCACGCGCATGGTGGGTATAGTCGGATACGGGGCCTACATCCCCCGCAACCGGATCAAGGTGGAAGAAATCGCGAGCACGTGGGGGGCGGACGCAGCCGCCTTCAAACGAGGCCTGCTGCTCCAGGAGAAGTCGGTCCCCTCGCCCGACCAAGACACGCTCACCATGTCGGTCGAGGCGGCTCGCAAGGCGATGCGGCGGGCCGGCAGCCCGGACCCGCAGCGCATCGGCTGTGTCTACATCGGCTCCGAGTCACATGCATACGCGGTCAAGCCCGACGGAACCACCGTGGCCGAGGCCCTCGGCGCCACGCCACACTGCCACACCGCTGACCTCGAATTCGCCTGCAAGGCCGGCACCGAAGGCCTCTATCTGGCCTACTGCCAGGTGAAAGCCGGCGAGATCGATCTCGGCTTGGCGGTCGGCGGCGACACCTCGCAGGGCGCGCCGGGCGACGCCCTGGAGTATGCCGCCTCGGCCGGGGCGGCCGCCTTCCTCGTCGGCGGCGAACAGGACAAGATCATCGCCACCATCGACGCCACGCATACCTACATGACCGACACGCCCGACTTCTGGCGACGCGAGCACGAGTTCTACCCGCAGCACGCCGGGCGCTTCACCGGCGAGCCGGCTTACTTCAAGCATACGCTGTCGGCCACGCGCGAGATCATGGAGCAGCTCAAGCTCAGGCCGGCCGACCTGGCCTATGCGGTCTTCCACCAGCCCAACGGCAAGTTCCCGCAGCGGGCCGGGCGCACGCTGGGCTTCACCGATCAGCAGCTCGAGCCCGGCTGGCTTTCACCCTGGCTGGGCAACACCTACTCCGGCGCCTCACCGGTGGGCCTGACCGCGATCCTGGACGTCTCCAAGCCGGGCGACCGCATTCTGTTGTGCTCGTACGGCTCGGGCGCCGGCTCGGACTCGTTCGTGTTTACCGTCACCGAGCGAATCAACGCGGCGCGCGACCTGGCCGAGCACACCCGCCCGCAACTCGACGAGAAGAAGCGTTACCTGTCTTACGGGATGTACGCCAAGTACCGGCGGAAGATTCGCAAAGCCACCAGTGTCTAACCCCCTTCGGGAGTCTCAGGAATGCGCGAAGTAGCAATCATCGGCATCGGCATGACCAAGTTCGGCGAGCTGTGGGACCGCTCGCTGCGCGACCTGGCCGTCGAGGCCGCCCTCAACGCCATCGACGACGCCGGGTGCGACAAGCTCGATAGCCTTTGGGTCGGCTGCATGAGCAGCGGCCTGTTCAACGGGCAGGAGCACCTCGGCGCGCTGGTGGCCGACTACCTCGGACGCACGCCTATCCCCGCCTGTCGCGTCGAGTCGGCTTGCGCCTCGGGCGCCATGGCCCTCCGCGGCGCCTGGCTCGACGTGGCCAGTGGGAATTCAGACGTCGCCATGGCGATCGGCGTCGAGAAGATGACCGACGTCTCCGGCGGCGCCGCAACCTACGGCCTGGCGGCCGCCTCCGACCGCGATTGGGAGGCCTTTCACGGCGTGACCTTCCCCGGCCTCTACGCCATGATCGCGGTTGACCACATGCACCGCTTCGGAACCACGCGCGAGCAATTGGCCGACGTGGCGGTCAAGAACCATTCCAACGGCGTGCACAACGAATACGCCCAATTCCGCGGCAAGGTGACGCGCGAGCAGGTGATGAGCTCTACGATGGTCGCCGATCCGCTGCGAATCCTCGATTGCTCGCCGATCACCGACGGGGCGGCGGCGGCAATCGTCGTCCCGCTGGGCGACGCCAAATCGTTCAGCAAGCAGCGGCCGATCAAGATCGCCGGCCTCGCCGCCGCCAGCGACAGCCTGGCCCTCCACCAACGTAAGGACATGTGCGCCTTCGTGGCGGCGACCGAGGCGAGCGAGCGGGCCTGCAAAATGGCCAAGCTCAACCCGCGCGACATCGACGTGGTCGAGGTGCACGACTGCTTCACCATCGCCGAAATCTGCGTGACCGAGGCGCTGGGCTTCTTCGAACGCGGTCACGGCGGAAAGGCCGCTTCCGACGGCGCCACCGC
>JAUWXH010000549.1 GCA_030616465.1 Planctomycetota bacterium
TTCTGCCACACCCATGTCGAAACGAACCCTGATTCTGTCAGGCAGCTTGTTGGCATGGGTGCCGACCGGGTGGCGCACCTGCCTGGCGCGGGCACCCTCCCATCTGATCTGGCCACGTATATCGATCACACCTTGCTGAAGCCCGACGCGGCAGCGGAGCAGATTCTCAATCTGTGCGACGAGGCCAAGCGATACGGCTTCGCGAGTGTCTGTGTGAATCCAACGTTTGTGCGGCTGTCGGCCGAACGGCTGAAGGGGACGCTGGTGAAAGTCTGCTCCGTGGCGGGGTTCCCGCTGGGAGCGCACGTGCCGGAGATCAAAGCCCTGGAAGCTCGGCGAGCGATCCGCGAGGGGGCCCGCGAGATTGACATGGTCATCAACGTCGGGGCGCTCAAGGGCGGCGACGACGAGCTGGTTTATCGTGACATCCGGGCGGTTACGGAAGCGTGTATGGACGGGGGGGCGATCTGCAAGGTCATCATCGAGGCGGCGTTGTTGACGGACGACGAGAAAGTGCGGGCGTGCCGGGCCGCGAAGCGCGCCCGAGCGGACTTCGTCAAGACGTCCACCGGTTTCGGTCCGGGCGGCGCGACAGCCCACGACGTAGCGCTGATGGCCGAGGTCGTCCGGGAGACCCGCATGGGCGTCAAGGCGGCCGGGGGGATTCGCACCTACGAAGACGCCCAGAAGATGATTCGGGCCGGGGCAACCCGACTCGGCGCCAGCGCCGGTGTGCGTATCATGCAGGAAGCCAAGGGCTTGACCGTTTCGGCTGATGGCGCGGCACGAGAGCGAACGAAGGTCGAAGCCTATGAGTAACGTGGACTTACGCGCGTACGTTTTCCTGGATAGTCTCCAGGCACAGTACGCATCCTTCCTGGCGACGGTTGCGCAGGGCTTCCTGCCGGTCGCGGGTCAGGCGGCGCTGTTCGTGGAGATCTCACCTGGCATCGAGATCAACCGTGTCACGGACGTCGCGCTGAAGTCCACGCGCGTGACCCCCGGGATGCAGATTGTCGAGCGGCTCTATGGGATGCTGGAAATCCACTCGGATTCCCAGGCCGACATCCGGCAGGCGGGCCGGGCTATCCTGGACGCGCTGGATCTGAAAGAGGAGGATCGCCGCAGACCGACCGTCGCGTCGAGTCAGGTAATTCGCCGGATCGACGACTACCAGACGCAGCTAATCAATCGGATGCGGCACGGAAACATGATTCTCCCGGGCCAGACGCTATACATACTGGAGTGTGAACCGGCGGCGTATTCGGCGCTGGCCGCCAATGAGGCCGAAAAGGCCGCCGAGATCAATATCCTGGAAGTGCGCTCGTTCGGCAGTTTCGGTCGGCTGTACCTGGGTGGCGAGGAGCGCGATATCGACGTTGGCTACCGGGCCGCGGCGGCGGCCGTCGAGAGTGTTACCGGTCGCGTCGTCGAAAGGAAATAGCAAGAACAGGACGGTCCGACGACCATTTGAAAGGGAGGAAACGCGGTAATGGCAGAAGCCTTGGGAATGATTGAGACACGCGGCTTTGCCGCCATGGTCGAGGCCTCGGACGCCATGGTCAAGGCCGCAAAGGTCGAGCTGGTCTCGTACGAGAAGATCGGCGGTGGCTACGTGACGGCGATCATTCGCGGCGACGTGGCGGCGGTGAAGGCGGCGTGCGACGCCGGACAAACGGCCGCCTCGCGCGTCGGCGAAATCGTGACGGTGCACGTGATCGCCCGTCCGCACACGAACGTTGATATGGTGCTGCC
>JAUWXH010000545.1 GCA_030616465.1 Planctomycetota bacterium
ATCGATTGGAGGTCGGATCATGAAGAAGGCTTCGTTGAACTTCTTCGAGGTGCATGTGGAAAAGTTCATCCTAGGGCTGGCGGGGGTGTCTTTGCTGGCTATGCTCTGGATGTTCCTGGTGAATTCGCCAAATGCCGTGCAGTACGCCGGCCGGGAAGTTGCGGCCCGCGAACTCAATGCCGCGATTCTGAGCGAGGCGGAAGCGCTACGGCGGTGTATCGAGAATGCACCGGCCGACGAGCCCACCGTGCCGCGCTACAGCGAGCTCGTCGTCCGCTCTCACAATGCGAGCATGTTCGATTCCGCTCCCGGTGCCGGCCCGCCGTTGCCGCAGACGCTGCGCCCGGCCGCTCACTTCGGCGAAGCTGGCTTGGCAGTGGGGCTGGAAGAGCTGTTCGATACTCCCGGGGACGTGACGCTCGTCACGCCGCTGCCCCCGTCCCGGTCCGCAGTACAGACCGGCCGCAGTACGCTCATACGGGCTAAGGCAACCAGGCGCGGACAGCCATACAGTGAACGACTGGGATTCTGTGAGAGCGAGCAAGAGCGAACCGCGACGACAGTGTCTTGGGTCTCGCTCACTGCCTGGTTTGACCGCAAGGCCCAGGAAGACGGGATGACCTCGACACGATACGCACCGTACCGGGCAATGGTGTACATCGTCGGGATCGACGTGCAGCGGCAGGGAATGCTGGCAAGCGACGTATGGTCAGACTGGACAAACGTGGAGGCCGATCCGCGTCTTCCCGAGCCGGATGTGTGTGACGCCGTCTTCGACGAAGTGACGGGGGACTGGCTAAACCGCGCACAGGTTGATCGGGTCTTTCGCCAGGTCAAGCAAGCACGGCTTTCGGCCGTGCAGCCGTCGTTCCACGAGGTTCTCGCCGGCGACGAGTGGGAGCCGCCGCACGAGGAACCGGAGGGGAACGCAGGCATGCTCCCGGTCTGGTTTCACGATGTGTCGGTGGAGCCGGGCAGGACTTACCGCTACCGCACGCGCGTGCGACTGTGGAACCGGTACGTCGGGCGAGCCGAAGCTCTGCAAGACCCCACGCAGGCTAAGCGCTGCGTGCTGGTCGGCGAATGGTCGTTGCCGAGCGATCCGGTTACCGCCGGCCCTGACACCTACTTCTTCCTCGTGGGGTCGCGCCGCGACACGCAGACCGCTGTCGTCGAGGTCTGGAAGTGGCGGGAAGGAAGCTGGATCAACAAGAGGTTCACGGCGGGCGTCGGCGACGTGATCGGCGGAGTGCGGAGAGTCCGGCTCGACACGCCGGACGGGGAGGGCGAACGCACGTACGTGCAGGTCGATTTCACCACCGGTGCCGTCGTGCTCGATCTGCGCTTCGACGAACCCGTGGGACGCGGCGTCGCGGCGAGCATAACCGACGTGTTCGACCGTGGGCGAATCGAGTCGCTGGTGATGACCTACCTCGATCCGCTCAGCGGGCAGGTCAAGCAGCGGGTCCAGGCGTTCGACCGCTATGACCCGATGCGGAAGAAAATGCGCGAGGCGCGCCTCGCGAAACCTGACGATGGCCCTCCAGGCGAGGATCCGCCCGAGTCCGACGGCGGGCGGCCACCCAAGCCGGTGCCCCAGCCCGTTGTGCCCTGATCGCGCGCGCTTCCGCTGCCGCGGCCGCGACTGTCGCGGCCGACTGCGGCTCCGATAAAACGGGGCGTTGGCGTGCCGGGAGGCGAAGGTGGTCAAGGTGGTCATGTTTGCGCGCTGCCTAGTTGGCCACCTTGGTTATGGGACCAAAGAACGTGAAGGAGGGATTGAGGGATTGAGGGATTAAGGGATTGAGGTTGGCGGAGAAGAGGCGCGTGCATGG
>JAUWXH010000155.1 GCA_030616465.1 Planctomycetota bacterium
GCAAGGCGACGAATTCGGCGTCGGCATCGGGTTGAGCAGCGTGGGCAGTGCTCGCGGCGAACAGCACGACCAGGACGACCCAAGCGTTTCGCATCATCTCACCTCCTATACCGTGTCGAGCATCAGGTGCGCCGGAGACGCACCACGCGCTCTAGCGCTGCGCGCCCGGATTATAGCGGAGCGCCGCGATGTCGAAGTGGTTGCCGCAACCGAGGCACTGGACATACTCGGTCGCGGCGCTGGTCGGGATCGGCGTCCGAACGAAGAAAAGCGTGAAGTAACACTGCCGGATCTGGTACGCATATGGACGCCACGCGTTGCAGCTCCGGCAAAAGAACTCCCCTCGGTCCCTGGTTCGGACGGATTCCTTCTCGCCGAAGATGATGAGCATGTCCGTGTTAATCCCTGTTTGCCTTACTCGACGGCCCGCGCGTTTCCAGGGTTCGGCCTCGACTCGCCGGGCCTGTCCGCAGCGGCAACACTGCACATATGGAAACCCGCGCACCCTTGCGCGGGACTAGCGGTCCGGCTTGTCCGGCTGCGGATTCAACGGGCGGAGCCAGATGTTGCGAAAACGGACGGGGTTCCCGTGCGCCTGCAAGCGGAGCGGCTGCCTGGCCGGGTGGGCCGTGTACGGCTCGATCTTCCGCCAGGCGCACGGACCGTGAATCTCCGTGTTGTGATGCACCAGCAGGCCGTTGTGGAACATCGTCACCGTCGCCTTCTTCACGAGCTTGTCGTCTTCGAACACGGGAGCCGTGAAGATGATGTCGTATGTCTGCCACTTCCCCGGCGGGAGCGTGGCGTTGACCAGTGGCGGCGTCTCGCCGTAGATCGCCGCCGCCGAGCCGTCGGGGTAGACCTTCTCCGTGTACGAGTCGGAGATCTGCACCTCATAGCGGCTCATGAAGTACACGCCGCTGTTACCGCGGTTCATTTGCGGACCGCGTGGCGGGTCTGGCGCCTGCCATTCGACGTGAAGCTGGCAATCGCCGAACGATTGGGTGGTGTAGATGTCACCCTCGGTTGCCTCCAGCTCACCGTCCTCAATCTTCCACTTGTTCGGCTGCCACTGCGACGTGTCGGTGCCGTCGAATAGCACGATCGCGTCGGACGGGGCGCTGCCGACCTTCTCCTGCGCACTGGGCTTGCCCGGCACGACCTCCTTCGGCAGCGGCCGATCCGGATCATGCTTGTGATACCCCGCCCACGGCAAAATCGGCGTGTCCTTGTAGCCGACCACGCCGGACCCGTCCTTGGCCTTGATCAGCTTGGCCTGCTGCGCCCCGGCCGGCGAGAGCAGCGCGCCGGCGATCGCCAGCAGCGCTCCCCATTGCAGCAGCAGGCTGCATGACTTCTTCACGTGCTTATAGTTCGTGTTCATCGTCTTGTACCTCCACTCTGTAGGGTGCGTCCGCGACGCGCCGTGTTCGTATTAAACCAGGCCGGCCCGATCCGGACACACCTCCCATCCGGTCCGTGTCATCCATGGGCGCCGCAGGCAGGCCGTAGACCTGCCCGTGCTCGAGTCTCCAAAGCAGGGGATACATGGGCAAACCTGGCTTCGTCGCGGCCCGCCCATGCCGCGCGGCGCCTAGTCCGGCCAAAGGGCTTTCTTGCAGTGAACGGTCAGGGCCGCGGAGTCGTGGCCGACGTTCTCGACCACGAGGAGGCGCACGCGCCCGACTTTCCCCTGGCGCCGGGCTAGCTCGTTCATCGCCTCGACCCACTCGCGGGCGCGCTCGACGGGGGTGTGGCCGCGCTGGCCGGGGATGGGTTTAAGCTCATCGTCGTCCTTCGCACCAACCACAACCGTGATCGGGAGAGTAGCGGCCTTGAGCCAGCCCTCTGGGTCGGGCCTGATGTCGATTTGCTGCCACGGGTCGTCATCGCGCCAACGCATCCGCCGCCGCAGCGGCGCCATCCCATTCGTCCAGGGCACCTTCGGGTCGGGAAAGGCGAATGTGCCCGCGGCGCTGATCACTGCGGCTTTGATTCGGTTAGGGTGTTTCACTACGTAGCGGCTCACGAACTGTCCGCCCGCTGAATGCCCGTATATATAGAATTGCTCCGGCAGCGACGGGAACCTTTCTCGGGCCGCAGCCACGATACGATTGACGAACTGGTCGGCACCGATACGCCGCCCGAACAGTCCCCGATATCCGCCGCCGGGACCGGCCCGCCCGCCGAAGTTCTCCTGATCGAACGCCGGCGCAAGCAGAAGCACCCGTCGGCGCTCGGCTACGTCGGTCCAGCGCTTGATGAACCGCTCGGCCACATCTGGCGCCGCTTCGTCCTTGCCGAGCGAGCCGTGCACAATGACGAGCGTGGACTGCCGGCCGCTCCTCGGGGTGTACTGGAGGTAGTCGCCATACTCGAGCGACTTCCGAACAACTCGGCCCGTTGCGTCCGCGCCCTGCGCCACGCCGCTTTGGGCAGGGGCCGCAGCGGCGGACGACAAGCCCACGACCCAGAGCAACGCAGCTCTGCTGGCCATCGCACGCACCTCCTGATGCCGGCTAGCGCGTCGGAACATCCTCGACACACCAGATCATATAGAACGTGCGCCAGGGACGCACCGTACGTAGCCTAGAGCGCGGCGTCGTACGCCGGCGGGTAGCGCACGGTGCCGTGGACGCCCGCCAAGGCACCCGGGACGAGCTCGATCAGCATGAATGCCTCGTCGGGCACATCCAGCGGGGGCTCGATCCCGCGTGGCCGGGCCGGCACGAATCCGAAGCGCGGGTAGTACTCCGCATGGCCGAGCACGACCACGCTCTTGTGCCCCAGGCGTCGGGCGGCTTCCAGGCCGGCCCGGACCAGGGCCGAGCCGACGCCGCGCCGCTGAAAGTCGGGATGGACCGCCATGGGCGCGAAGCTCAGTGTCCGAACCGGCCCGACGACCGTCTCGATCGTGATCGGGCTGAACAGAATGTGGCCGATGATGCGGCCGTCGGACTCCGCGACCAGCGACAGCTCCGGGATATGCTCCGGCGTCCGCCGCATGGTCTCGACCAGCCGGGCTTCCTCCTCGCGCCCGAACGCCAGCCGGTTCACCCCGAACACTTGCGTATAGTCGTCCGGCGTTTCGGGTCGTGCGCGGCAATGCATTCGCAATCTCCGCCAGACACCCACCGGCACCCGGCGCCCCTAAATGATCATGGTAGTCGGCGGCAGCCCCATCGCGCGGCGCCAAACAGCGAGTTGCCCCAGGTGTGCCGCTGTGTGACCGACAAGCACGTGCAGCAGGGCATGTCCCAGCGTCGGGAAAATGTCACGATACTGCTCGGTCGGAAACGGGCCATTCAGTTCCGCATCGTCCAGCGCCGAGAGTCGCTCGCGCACGCGTCGCTCCCCGTCCGCAAGCCTGTCCAGCAGCTCTTGCTTTGCCGGATAAGCGCTCGCCTCCGCCGCCGGCGCCGTACCTGTCTTGAACATGCTCGGCCAGTCGGCCGGCAACCACGGTTCCAGGCGCATATCTTCTCCGATCGCCTGAAAGCTGTAGACGATGTGCCCGACCGTCCACGCCGGATGATTCGGCACGCCGGGCGGCTGCTGAACCATCTGCGCGTCATCCAGATCGCCGATCAGCTCGCGCAAGTTCCGCATCAGGAGTGCCAGGCTGTTGAGGATTTCATCCTTCATGACGTCGCTCCCACTCCGCACGGCCGAGCGCGGCTACTCTGTGAAGGTAGCGGCCTCCGATCAGCATGCGTCGGGTCGATGACCCGACCTACGTGGCTCAATCGCGCCGGTCCCACAACATCTTCAAGCCGGCCACGATGATTCCCGCGATGCTCAACCCCCAGACGTACGGCAGGTTCATAGCGATTCCGACCGCCAAACCGATGATCGAGACGACAAGAGCATACGTGAGCGCCCTCTGCCGCCGCTTGGCCCTGCGCTCCATGTCCACGTCTCCGGCTCGACGCACCCTACCCTGAATTCCCAACCATTAGCGCCATCAGCTTACCGACATCATCCAAGGATTGCAAGCCGAATGTGGTGTCCTTCAACTCCCCGCGTCGGCCGGCGCGTTCGGAGCGCGGCTGCCTTACAGCCCGTACAGCGGGCGGAACTTGCCGTTCAGGTAGTCAATAAAAGGCGTGTGCGCGAGTTCCTCGCCGGTGGCGACCTTGACCAGCTCGTGCGCCCGGTAGCGCTTGCCGTGTTGGTGGATGTTCTCGCGCAGCCACTCGCGCAGCGGCCGCAGTCCGCCGCGGGCGATTTGCCGATCCAGTTCCGGCATGGCCCGCCGCGCTGCTGCGAAGAACTGTGCCGCGTACAGGTTCCCCAACGCATAGGTGGGGAAGTAGCCGAAGATCCCCATGCACCAGTGGATGTCTTGCAGGCAGCCTTGGGCGTCGTCGGGCGGCGTGATGGCGAGCAACTGCTGCATGCCGGCGTTCCAGGCTTGCGGCACGTCGGGCACCGGCAGCTTGCCGGCGATCATCTGCCGCTCGAGGTCGAAGCGCAGCATGATGTGCAGCCCGTAGGTCACCTCGTCAGCCTCGACGCGGATCAGCGACGGCCGCACCGTGTTGATCGCGAAGTGCCACGCGTCGAGCGGGACATCCGCCAACGACGGGAACTCCGCCTGCAACGCCGGGTAAAAGTGCTCCCAGAACAATCGGCTGCGTCCGACCTGGTTTTCCCACAGTCGCGACTGCGATTCGTGGATTCCCAGTGACGTGTTAATCGCCATGGGCGTGCCGGTGTGCTCCGCGTCGAAGCCCTGCTCGTACAGTGCGTGGCCGGTTTCGTGCATGACGCCGAACAGCGACATCGGTATGTAGTGCTCGTCGTAACGCGTGGTGAAGCGCACGTCCTTGGGCGAATGGCCGCTGCAGAATGGATGGACCGAGACGTCGATGCGGCCGGCCTCGAAATCAAAGCCCATCGCCTCTGCGATCCGCCGATTGAATGCGCCCTGCTTGTCCGGCGGGCAGGCACGCTCGAGGATCGATGTATTGGGCTGGCGTGGGGCATCCTTGATGGCGGCGACGAGTGGGACCAGCTCGGCCTTGACCTTGTCGAAGACCTCCTGAACCACGGCGGCCCGCGCCCCCGGCTCAAACTCGTCCATCAAAGCGTCGTAGGGTTCGCTGTCCCAGCCGATGCGATCCGCCATTTCGCGCTTCAATTCCAGCAGGATCTCCAGGTGCGGCGCGAAACGCGGGAAATCCGCGTCTTTGCGGGCCGGCACCCACGCATCCCTGGCCAATGCCGTGGCCTTGGCAATGCGTTTGACCAGCTCGGTGGGCACCTTCACGGCCCGGTCATGCTCGCGGCGCACTTCGCGCACGTTCGTCGCGGCCACGTAATTCTCGGCGTCAGCCTCCTGTTCGAGCTTGGTCAGCAGATCGCCGAGCTCATCGCGGGTGAGTTTCTCGTGGAGCACGCCGGCGACTGCGGCGAGCTGGTTGCCGCGGTCCTCGGCGGCGCGTTGGGGCATGTACGTTTCCTGGTCCCACTCCAGCAAAGCCTGGATCGAACGAAGGGTGTTGATTTCCTTGACGTGTTGAATGAACGTGCCGTATGTTTCGCTGTCCACCGCGTCACCTCCGTTCCGGGGCCTCTTTGCGTTTCCGCACTTCCAAGTGCTCGATTTGTCGCCCGTTTATAAGCCTAGAACGCTGGCGGGTCGAGTCCGTGCTTGCCGCCTGTTCGGCTGACCGAACCAGCCGCACGCCGGACTCGTTCTGCCCAGATCGGTTGTCCTGGGCCGCCCGCTCGGATAGCCTCAGGTTTCCGCGCACATACAGACCAGCGGAGCCGATATCATGCCGGGCGCCAACGGCCTGCAGCCACTAAGTATCTGGGCGCTGTTTGTGGTGTTGACGGTGCTGGCGCGGCGCGACCGCCGGTTGCTGTACCACCTGCCCGTCGTCG
>JAUWXH010000535.1 GCA_030616465.1 Planctomycetota bacterium
CCTGGCTCGATCACGCCGGGGAACGTCCAGGTCTGTCCGTCGTCGTGGGTGTAAGCCCAGCCGGCCTGGCGGAAGTTGTTGTAGATGGTGTCGAACTGTCGCCAGCCGATGAGCATTCGGTTCGGGTTGGTGGGGTCTACGGCGATGGAGGGCTCGTTGGCGGCGTCACCCACAATGTTCTGGCCGTTGTGGTCCACGTTGACCTGGACGCTGACGTGCCCGTCCCGGCTCAACCGAGCCGCGGGACTGGTGGGCTGTGCGGTTCGCGGAACCTCGATGAACGGGTCGCGCGGGACCTCCAGGTGGCCGGTCTGGCCTGGCGGCTGAGGCGGTTTCTTATCGGGCTCCTGCGCCGTCGCCAGCTTCACCGAGGTAACGGCTACCGTAATCGCCACAATCGGGAGAATCGTTCGGAATGTCATTGTGCAGCCTCCTTCGGGTGGGCGGTCCATCACGGACCAGCTCGTATGCACCGGGTTGCAGACGACCCAGGCAGGATCGCGTCCCAAGCTATGGCCGGGATAACGCTGTCCTTCCACTCCGCAGCAATCGGTTCCCCTGCGGACCGGGGGGCTCGTTCCCGACCGGGTACTGCCCCTCAATGATATCAGGAACGTACTGCCGCGGCAAGGTTGTTCAGCGGTTCGCCCGCGTGCGGGTCCGCGCCATTGAAGCGCACAGCCTCGAGTCAACCCGAGCGCTCGCGGGGTCAGCGCGGCGAGCGGGCAGCTCGGCTCAGGCGCTGAAGGCGGCCGGGTTCCTCAGCCCCCCGCCTTCGGGGCACTTTCTTACGACGACGGGCGCGCGCCAGCGCGACCAGCCGGGTGTGTCCTTCGGCCAGAGAATTGAGGCACACCGGGGTCGGTAATTCCTGGGCGGGCCGCTACTCGGACCGGATCGTTGCTCGACCGCCGGGAGTCACGCTGGGCGATATGCCGCACAGGTGGCGGGTTTTCGCCCAGCCCGGCCGGTCAGGGCGTGCCGGTCCTAACAGGTCATGCGTTGTGCACATAGGCTGCGGCATTCGGCGCAGGTCACCAAGCCCCAACAGGCATGAATCCCGCGTCAGGACAGGTCGGGCGGTGGGGGCGCTGGCACGCCGCGTGCAGCGGGTCCTGCCGGGAGAATTCGCGTGGCCGACCCTGTGCGTGACAACAATGGACGCCTGCCCGGCAAAGCGTCGCCCGTCCGGGCGCGACGGCGAGGACGTCTACTCATCGTCGAACCCGACCCGCTGACGCGCTGGTCCATGTCAACCTACCTAAAACGGTGGTTCGACGTGATGACGACGGATTCGTTCGACGAGGCAGGCGGCCTGCTGGAAGCGAGCACGCTCGAAGCGCTTATCGTGACGGGTGGGCTGCCCGCCGACCAGTCTCGTTCCATCGGACAGCAGGCACGCCATCGCAACCCCGACGTGATCACCGTCCGAACCGTCACAGAGTTACCCGCTTCGGACGCTCGTTTGGCCAACGGCGAGAAGCTGCTGGAAAAACCATTCGAACTGGCCCGCCTCGCACGACTGCTCGGCGTGCCCGAAGCGGAAATCCCACCTTAGAAGAGTACTCTCCGACACGCTGCCGAGATGATGGGCCCGGAACCGCTCACGGTGGTGAACCAAGGCAAAATCGTCTGCGTCGTGGCGGCGACGGATGCCCCCTCGCTTTTGCGTGCGATCAGGTAGAATTCATACGGGACAAACGCGGCCCGTATCGGTACAATCTGCCCTGCTCGCCCGCCGGTGGTCGAGCTGCTCACACGCACCGGGGGGCGGCGGATCGTGCAGCCTCCGTATGGCGAAGATCTGCTACGCACCTGCTGAGGTTGGAGGAATGGGCGTGAGCTCAGGTAACCCGCACATCCCGCTGATCGTCGCCGAAGCAAGAGTGAATCACGCGATCGGGATGATGCGTCATCCGGAGGGG
>JAUWXH010000516.1 GCA_030616465.1 Planctomycetota bacterium
GTCGATGGGGCGGCGTGGGATCAGGTGCTCTTGCGTATCGAGCACCAGAGCCGGGCCGATCGCCACGCCGGGCGACGCGCTAATGCCTTTTTTCCTAATCATGAGCCGCGGGCACCGCGGCGTTTGCGGCCCCGGCACCAAGTGCGGGCCGCAACTACCGTTGAATCTCGTTTCGTTTGGTCCCTAGCGTTACGTTTCGTCGAACCCGGCCTCGATCAGTTGGGTCAGTGCGTTGAGGGCCTCCAGGGCGTCCTCGCCGTTCGTGATGACTCTCAAGGCGCAGCCCTCCGTGGCCACGAGCATCAACAATTCCATCGGGCTGCGTCCGTCGGCCTTACGGCCCTGGCAATGGACCGTCACGAGCGACTGAAAGCGCGCCGCCGTATCGACGAACTGCATGATCGGCCGGAAGTGCAATCCTTCCCGGTTTGGAATGACCACTTCTCGTTCGAGTGCCACCGATGCTTCCGATGCTTCCGATGCATTCATACCGCGGCCCACGCCTTCCGGCCGTTATCCGGGACTAGCCCACCACCTGCTTCTCATCCGCTTCCCTCAGCAGGTCATAGATCTTTTCCACGTTGTCAGACTGCCGCAAGAATCTGCGGAACTTCTCTTGTTGTAGGTGCCGGAACACCAGGTCCATGGCACGCAGGTGCTCCTCCGGGCGGTCGGCCGGGCTCAAGATCAGGAACACGGCGTAGACCGGCTCGCCGTCCAGCGAGGCGAAGTCGATCCCACGGCTGGTGCGCCCGATGGCGGCTACCGCCTGGTGCAAACCCTCAACCTTGGCGTGCGGCGCGGCAACGCCCTTGCCGAATCCGGTGGTGCCCCGCGTTCGTTCGCGGGCGATGATCGACTTGACCACGCTGTCAACGCTCTTTTGGTTGATCAGCTTCGCGTCACTGAGAAGCTGCACCAGATCCCGGACTGCGCCGGCGCGGTCGGTAGACTTCAACTCGGCGATGATCGCGCCGGGCTGTACTAACTCACCGAGCTTCATCAGCTCCGCACTCCGTTTGCTCCCCCGCTTAGGAACTCTGAGCCTGGCTCGGCGATCGCGGGGGATGCTTGCGATTGCGGAGCTTCTCCTTGTGACGCCGCAGTTGCCGTTCGATCTTGTCCAGCAATAGGTCCATCGCGGCGTAGACGTCCTCATGTTGCTCGCTGGCGACGAAAGGCTGGGTTCCGTCGGTGTGGACGATAATCTCGGCCGTATGGTGGCCGTTCTTGCCGTCCAGAATCACCTCGATCGCCTGGATCCGGTCGTAGAAGCGAACCAGGCGCTCGGACTTTCGCTGGCAGTACTCTCTCAGCGCATCACCTACCCCCATGTGGCGTCCGGATACCGTTACTTGCATCGCGCCGTCTCCTATGCGAGGTAAGTCCCCTGGCCCGTGACAATCGGTTGCCTGCCGCCGGCAAGCCGGATCAGCCATCCGTACCCGCAGCCGCGCAGGGAACCGCCCGTTGGGTTGGCAGGCTTCCGTGCCCGACTTGGCGACGGGAGCGCGCAGCAATGAGATTTCAGGACCTGCGTATGTCACCGCTGTACTCACAATGTAAACGGCCAGCCGGGCAGCGTCAAGGAGACCTGGCGTTATCGGCCGGTGGGATCGAGCGGTAACGGCCTGCGTCGGACCCTGGGTCGGCCGGTTTCCGCCCACATCGGTGCCGGCTCGCGACCGGTCCTGCGCGAGGCCGGAACACGCTAAACTATTGTGGGAAAAGCCGTTACGTTGACTGTAAGCCCGCGCGGGCTCCGTCCGGCAGGCTATGCGGACTCACGCCGAACCAACTTTGGTGCCACCTTCACGATCTGGGGCGCGTCCGCGCGGGTCTCGCCAAGCCGCTGGAAGAGGGTCTCCGCGGCACGACGGCCGATCTCCTCGCCGCTAAAGTCCACGGTCGAGAGGCTCGGCCAGATCCTGGCTCCCACCAGCTCGTTGCCCTGGCCGAGGATGGCCACATCGCGCCCGGGCACCCGCCCCGATTGCAGGCAGAGCAGCATCAGGTCAACGGCCAGGAAGTCATCGCCGGCGGCAATCGCCCGCGCGCGCTCGAGATGTGGCAGAACGGGAGCGAGCCGAGCGGTCCCTG
>JAUWXH010000495.1 GCA_030616465.1 Planctomycetota bacterium
GTCGAGTTGCTGCGGAGATCGCGCAGTGTGTAATCGGAAGCTCGCGCGACCGGGACGGGGCCAAGCGGGATTGCTCGTACTGGCAATGCTGTCGACCGCCGTGCCGCGCGTCGCGGCGCAGAGCGAAGGGCCGCCCGGAACACCCGCGTTCCAAGAGGTCCGCCGGCGTCTGTCAGCGCTGCTCGCCAAGCTGCCGGCGGACACACATGCGGGCCTGGTGGTCGAAAACGTGGCGGACGGGACGAGATGGTTCTCATACGAGTCCCGGCGTCCACTCAAGCCGGCGAGCGTGCTGAAGCTGTTTGTGACCGCGGCCGCACTGGAGCGGCTCGGCCCGGACTTCCGCTACGAAACGCGGGTGTACGCGCGCGATGGTGAGTTGTGGGTGATCGGCTCCGGCGACCCGGGGCTCGGCGATGAACGTCTTGCCGAGCGACGGGGTCAAGCCGTGACGTCCGTCTTCGACGAGTGGGCCGCGGCGTTAAAGGCACGCGGTATTCGCTCGCTCGAGACGATCGTTCTGGACGACGGCGTCTTCGATCATGTCCGCAGGCATTCCGACTGGCCCGCTGAGCAGGCGCACACGTGGTATCAAGCTCCGGTGGGCGGCCTCAACTTCAATGACAACTGTCTCGATGCACGGGTGGGCCTTCGCAACGGCGTCGTTGATCTGGTGCTGCAACCCCCGCTGCCGACCGGCTTCATCCGCAACGAGTTAGCGGTGGGGAAACAGCACCGGCCCAGCATCACCCGCGGCTTGAATAGCGACGTGTTCGTCTTCCGCGGCACCGTGGCTCGCACGGGTGATCTCCGCCCGACCGCCGTCGGCCGCCCGAGCGTGTTTTTCGGGCACGCGTTGAAACTAGCGCTGGAATCGCGCGGGATCGCGGTCACCGGTCAGGTGGTCCGCCGAACCATTCCGTCCGCAGTCCTGGCCGACACGCCGCCGCTGGCGACACATTCGACGCCGCTGCCCGACCTGCTCTGGCGCTGCAATACGTTCAGCCAAAACTTGTTTGCCGAATGCCTGCTCAAGTCGCTGGCGGCCTACGAGCCGGGCGGCGGGCGCAGTGGCCGGCCCGGCAGTTGGGAAGACGGCGTTCGTGTTCTGCTTGCCACTCTCAGCGACCTCGACCTGACCCTGGACGGTGCCGTGTTCCGCGATGGCAGCGGGCTGAGCCACGAGAACCGCGTGGCCGCCGGACAGGTCGTTCAGTTGCTTTCGACCATGTGGCGTCATCGCCACAGCGGCGTATTCCTGGAGAGTCTGTCGGTGGCCGGCCGGGAGGGCACGTTGCGCCATCGGCTGGACGAGCCGTTGCTGCGCGAGCGGATCCGCGGGAAGACCGGGACGATCCGCGGCGTGCGCGCGTTGGCCGGCTACGCCGCCCGTCCGGACGGCACGACCCTGAGCTTCGCCCTATTGGTCAACGGCGTGGGGGCGAACGATCTCGCGCGTCAGGTTTGCCGCGTCCTGGTCGAGGCCGGCGTAGCCGATCAGTAGCCACCCCACCAGCGCCTCGGCTTGCGAACGCACGGCCGGTTTCCCCTTGTGGCCGCTCGCCCAGCGGCGACAATGCCACTCAGGCCGCTGGAAAGCGGGCGATGGCTCTTCGCGACATGAGATTCGTGCACAGGAGTTTGACATGAGTCGAAGCGGCGTATTGGCCGGCTGTCTCGCCGTGGTAATCGTCTTGTCGGTGTACGGGGGCTTGCAGGCCCACAACGGCGGACAGGCCACCGGCATGCGGACCGCCTGCGTGGACGTGGTCCACATTTTCAACGAGTACCAGCGTCAAAAGGACTTGTCCGAGGAGATGAAGGACCTCCAGGACAAGCTGCAACTGGAAGGGGATCAGCGCAGGCGGCAGATAGATGCCCAGCAGGCCACGATCGAGGCGATGAGCTCCGACGACCCCGCGCTCGTGGGCAAGATGCGCGAGCTGTTGAAGATGCAGATCGAATACAAGAACTGGTTCGAGCTCAAGCAGGCCGAGATGACCCGCGAGATCGCCATCTGGTCCGCGAACATCTACAGCGAAGTCCTGAAGGTTGTCGAGAAGATCGCCGTCCAGGACGGCTACGACATCGTCCTCTACCGCGATGAATTCGAGCCGCTCATGAGCGAGCCCGAGGCGATCCGTGAGCAGATTCGCAGCCGCAAGGTGCTTTATTGCAGCCCAAGGGCGGACATCACCTCGATCGTGCTGGACAAGCTCAATGCCGACTACCGTGCTCAGCCGCGGCAGAAGATGCT
>JAUWXH010000383.1 GCA_030616465.1 Planctomycetota bacterium
GTGTCGTCAGGGCGGTCAGCCCCGAGCGGCCCGGACACGCCGGTCTCGAATCGGACGGCGACCCGGCGTGTTGGCGTGTCTGGATCGTCCACGCGTAGGACGCGGGCATGCGACGGCAGGCCTGCGGCCGCCTCACGCACCGAGCGGTTGGCCGAGTGCATCTCGCCGAGCTCCAGCCGCTCGCCGACGTCTGGGGCGTCTTCGGCGGCGGCCAGAAAGGCCGCCCCGCGAGTCGAAAGGTTCAGCATCCAGGCGGCGACCGGCTGCTCGCGGCCGGACGGCCGGAACCAAAAACCGAAGGCCGCCGGCCGACGAGCTTCGCCGCGCCGTTCCGGTTGCACTGCTGACGGTTGCGACATCGCGGGGGTTACCTTAGATAACACGCGAACGGGCGAACCCGTGCCGCGCGGGGCGGCATACGCTGCTGTGTTTTCATCGGACGTTGCGCCACGGCAGTTCAAGATCGCACAGACCCGCGTGGCTGCGTCCGATAGTCGGTGATTTGATGAGCGTCAGACCGGTGGCGGTTGAGCTCTCGGAGCTGGAAGACTTCGACTGGCAGCGTCTGTTCGGCAATCCCGCCCCGGTCGAGCTCGAGATCGGCACCGGCAAAGCGGGCTTTCTGCTGCGACGCGCGCAAGCCCATCCGCAGGGCAATTTCCTGGGCATCGAGTGGGCCAACAAGTTCTACCGCTACGCCGTCGATCGCATGCAGCGGTGGCAAGTGACGAACGTACGGATGTTGCGGACGGACGCGGCCCACTTCATCCGGGCGGTCTGCCCGCCCTGCTCGCTGACGGCCTTGCACGTGTACCACCCCGATCCCTGGCCCAAGCGGCGACACCACAAACGGCGCCTGTTCCAGAGACCGGTCGTGGACGCCGCGGTCGCGTGCCTGGTACCGGACGGACACTGGGCGGTGCAAACCGATCATGCCGAGTACTTCGCGGTGATCCGCGAGTTACTGCTGGGGCATCCTGAACTGTATGAGGTGCCGTTCGACGACCCGGAGTTCAGCGTAGAGGCCGCCCGGGTGGCGACCAACTACGAGATAAAGTACCTGCGCCAGGGTCGCACGCTCTACCAGATCGCGGTCAAGCGGAAGTCGCCGTGCGGGTCGGCGTGACCGTTCGTCACAAGACTGTGCCGGCGCGCTTGAAGAACCATGCCCCCCTCGGGTACGCTCGTCAGGCGAAAGGCCGTTGCAGGTTCACTGCTTGCCGCCGGGCAGGCGGTTTGTACCACCTCGCTAGAAAGTGGATGTATGCGACTCCTTGTTATCGGCGATATTGTCGGCCGGCCCGGCAAACGGGCTTGCGCGCACGTGGTACCTGGGCTAATTCGCGACGGCTCCATCGACTGCGTCATCGCCAACGCGGAGAACGTCGCGGCCGGCAGCGGCCTGACGCCCCAGATGTTCGCAAAACTGCGACACTACGGGATCGACGCCTGCACGATGGGCGATCACATCTACCGGCGTCGCGAGGTCTTGCCGCTGCTGGAATCGTCGGAGCGCATCGTGCGACCCGCGAATCTGCCGTCCAAGGCGGTCGGGCAGACCCTGGCAACGGTGAGGGCGGGCAACGGCATGCCGGTGGCGGTTGCCTCGCTGCTCGGGCGAATGTACATGAATGTTCGCGTGGACTGCCCCTTCCACGCGATTGACCGCGTGCTCAACGAGGTGCCCGACCATGTCAAGATCATCGTTGTGGACGTCCACGCCGAAGCTACCAGCGAGAAGATCGCCTTGGGCTGGTACCTCGACGGCCGCGTAACAGCGGTGGTCGGCACGCACACCCACGTCCAGACCGCCGACGAGCGCATCCTGCCCAAAGGCACCGCCTACACCACCGACCTGGGCATGACCGGGCCGCATGATTCCGTGCTGGGCCGCCACAAAGAACGCGTGATTCAGAACCTGCTCACCGGCATGCCGCAGCAATACACCATCGCCGACAACGACGTGCGGCTGTGCGGCGTGATCATCGAGGCCGATGCCGAAACCGGGCGGGCCACGCACATCGAGCGGCTTTGCATCAGCGTGCCGGCGGATGACGCCTCTCAAGAGGAGAGCTGAGCGGCACGGGGTCGCCTGGGCTGGCCTCTCACGGGCGGGACGCCCGTGCTACCCCGTCTCACGGCCTGGCTGCGCCAGACCGTGCCACCCTGAGAATTGGACGCCGGAGAATGAAAGGGTTCTGCCCATGAGCAACACATCCCCGAAACCCCCGGACCCCAGCGGCGCCCTGCGGGCGTACATGTTCCTGGACGGCCTGGTGCGGCTGTTCCTCTGGGTCAGCTCGCTCGCGCTGACGGCGGCTTTCTTTACCGCACTGGGGCTCTGGCCGGAGCAATCATTGATCGGCGCCGACTTGGCAACGGCCTGGAGCTGGGGTGTGAGACTCGCGTTGGCCGTGGTGGTCTATAACGTCATCTACGTTGCACACCTGGTCATCCTGCGCGCGCCGCTCCCGACGCCGAAGGAAGGTTACTACCGCCTCGACGGCGGCAATGACGCTAACCCGCAGCTTCTCTGGGCGGCGCTCAGCTCTACGTTGCTGCGAGCCAAGTATGAGCCGCCGTTCCCCGGTTTTCTCGTCTCCCACCTGATCAACCTGCCCCCGCTGCATTGGCTGGTGAGCCGGATCGTCGGCCCGAAGAGCCGCTCGTGCTTTGTGCTCAATCCGCTCATCCCCGATCCGAGCCACACGGAGTTCGGCCGCAACGTCACGATCGGGAACATGACCTCCGTCATCGCGCACGTGCACAACCGCGACGGCATCACGCTGAAAAAAACCGTCGTCGAAGATGACGTCATGATCGGGGCGCACTCGCTGATCTACTGCGGCTGCACGATCAAGCGCGGCGCGGTCGTTTACGGCGGCTCCGTCGTCCGCCCCGACACCGTCATCGGCGAGAACGAGGCCTGGGGCGGCGTCCCGGCCAGAAAGATCAAGGACCTCCCGCCGTTGGACGCAGCGGGGCATGACGACGGGAACACGTGGGTCGGGGCGTAAGACCCGACAGTACGCAGGCCAGCACAGTGTCGGGTCTGCGGACCACTGCTGTAAACATAGCGGCTACCTCTGTTCACGTCTCCTGAGATCGCGCATTCTGCGCGTGGTTGGGCATTGACGAGGAGGTCGCCATGGATGGCGCGGTACGCGAGATGTGGGCACGGATGCCCCTGGCGGAGGC
>JAUWXH010000399.1 GCA_030616465.1 Planctomycetota bacterium
CGCAAGGCCTACACGCACATCCAGTGGCTCGAGAAGGAGAACGCCGAGCTGGAAGACGACAAGGCCGAGTACAAGCGCGAACGTGACAAGTACAAGCGCGAGCGCGACAAATACAAGGACCGCCTCGAGGATTACGAGGACGATTGAGCCTCGGTGGCAGGGACCACGTAGCGGCCGACCTCCGTGTCGGCCGTAGGCGTTCGGTCGGTTTCGCGGGCGCCAACGGCCGGGACAGAGCCCGGCCGCTACATTCTGCGGCGAGGGTAGTCCGTTATGCCGGTAACGTTCATCCTGGGACGCGCCGGAACTGGTAAGACGCGCTTCTGTCTCGATGCCCTGTCAAGCGAGCTGGAGAAACCCGACCAATCCCGCAAGCTCATTCTGCTCGTCCCCGAACAGGCCAGCTTCCAGATGGAACGCGCGCTCGCACTGCGCGCCCCGCGACACGGATACTGGCGGGCGGAGGTGCTCAGCTTCACACGGCTGGCCTTCCGCGTGCTCGGCGAGTCCGGCGTCGCGGCCGACGTGCTCAACACGCAGGCCCGCACGATGGCGCTACGGCGCGTCGCCGCCGCAACCGGTGACTCGCTGCGCGTGTTCGGCTCGGCAACCGGGACCAGCGGCCTGTTCGCGCAACTGGACGGGCTGATCGAAGAGTTGTTGCTGGAGGACGTAGCCCCCGAAGCGCTGGCCGCCGCCGCAAAGCAGTTGGAGCACGGCGTGCTGCGCCGGAAGGTGGGCGCGGTCGCGCGACTCTATGCGGCATACCTAGCTTGGCTCGGCCCCGAACGGATCGATCCGTGTCAGCGGCTGGCAGTGCTGCGTGAGCGGGTGGAGGGCACGGCGTGGCTGCGCGGCGCGTCGATCTGGGTGGACGGTTTCGCCGGGTTCACCGGGCAGGAGCTGGCCACGCTGGTAACGTTGGCGCGGCAGGCGCGCGACATGGCGCTGACGCTGATGGTCGATCCCCAATCGCCGGTGGTGGAGCGACCCGCCCACACGTCCGGCCCGCTCGACCTGTTCCAGCGCACCGAGCAGACCTACCGGCGGCTGGTCACGCTGTTTGGCGAGGCGGGCGTGGACGTGCGCCCGCCGATTCGGCTGCAACCCGAGTGTGCTCCGCGTTTCACCCGGTCGCAGCCGCTGGCCCGGCTCGAAGCCGGCCTGGCGCTACCGTTCGGCGTCGAACCGTCGCCAGCGCCCCGCCACAGGTCCGGGCAGCCTGCCGACGCACGCCTGCTGGCCTGCACCACCCATCGGGATGAGCTGCGCCAGGCAGCGGGCTTCATTCGGCGGCGGATCATCGAGTCGAACGGCGAACTGCATTTTCGCGACTGCGCGCTGATCGCCCGCGATCTGGAGCCGTTCGCCGAGCTTATCGCCGAGGTCTTCGACGAATACGGGATTCCATACTTCCTCGACCGTCGCCGACCCATGGCCGCACACGCATTGACGCGGTTCGTGCAGGCGTTGTTCGAGGCGCTGGCGCAGGATTTTCCCGTGTCCGCGATGACACGGCTGTTGAGCTCGGGGCTGTTGCCGCTGTCACGCGAACACGCCGAGCGGCTGCAAAACACGGTCGTGAACAACCAGGTCCGGGGGACGGTGGCGTGGGGGCAGCCTTCGTGGGACTTCGAACGCCGGGGGCAGACTGCCCGCCCCAGTCAGCCAACGAGCGAACTGGACGCAGCTCGCCGGGACGTCTTCAAGACGCTCGAACCACTGCTGGAACTGGCGAACAAGCTACAGCCGCCTGCGGGAGCTGAGTGGGCAAAACGGCTGTACGCGACGATCGAAGCGGCGGGCGTAGCGCGCCGGATCGAATCCTGGATCGCCACCGCTCGCCGCGACCAGGCCTGGGAAACAGCCGAGCTGCACCGCCTGGCGTGGGAAGGACTCTGCGGCGTTCTGGAAGACCTGCATGACGTGTTGGGGCAGACCCCGCTCCGTGTTGGCGAGGTGGGGGCGATCGTCGGGTCGGCGTTGAGTGAGATGACGCTGGGCCTGGCCCCGCCGACGTTGGACCAGGTGCTGGTCGGTGCGATCGAGCGAACCCGCCACCCGGAGATCCAGTACGCCTGGGTGTTCGCCTTCAACGAAGGCATCTTCCCGGCCCCGCCGCCGGAGGATCGCCTGCTGAGCAGCACTGAGCGAGAGGCGTTGGCCGCCGCGGGACTGCACGCGGCCGGCTCCCATCGCGACGACGTGTTTGCCGAGCGGCTGCTGGCCTACATCGCGCTCACACGCCCTGCGCAAGGGCTGACGATCAGTTATGCTGCCGTCGGCGACAACGGCGAGCCGCGGTTCCCGTCGCCTCTGTTGCAGGAAGTGCAACGGGCGTTGCCGGAACTGCACGCCGAGCTGACGGAGGAATGTCCGCCGCCCACCTGTCTGGCCGAGCTTGCCCGCGGCTACTTGACGGTACGCGGACGCGAGACGCCGCGAGCACGCGAACAGCCCCGGTATGAGAAGCTGCGCACAGAGCTGGGCGCGTCGTCCCGACACCGCGAAGAGCTTGATCGGCTGCTGCGCGGGACGGCATACAGCAACGAGTGCCCGCCCGTCGGCAATTACCGCGGCGGCAGCGAGGGCCAAACAAACGTCGTCTGGAGCTGCTCGCCGTCGGAGATCGAGACCTACCTGCAATGTCCCTTCAAGCACTTCAGCAAGTATGGGCTACACCTCGATGCGCAACGGGGGCCAAAACGGGTAGAACTCGACCTGGGCAATGCGGCACACGAGGTCCTCGCGGCGGTGACGCGACGGGCAATCGACGCAGACGCCAGCGTCCGTGACCTGTCCGATGAGCAATGGCTGGCCTTCCTGCGAGACTCCCTCGGTGAGTTTCAGCGCGCGCAGCCGGATGATTTGGCTCACCGGCAGCCGCAACGAGCCTTCCTGACCGGGGTGTTGCGTGGTTTTCTACGGGACGTCGTTCTCGCCCATGCCGAGCGCTGGCGGCGCGGGCGGTTCGAGCCGTGGACCTGTGAGCAGCGGTTTGATCCGGCCGGTGGAGAAGGGGTGCTGCCGGCCCTGGAATTGGAGCTCGCCGATGCGGGGCTGATTCGCGTGCGGGGCCGGATAGATCGAG
>JAUWXH010000297.1 GCA_030616465.1 Planctomycetota bacterium
ACGCCGGCCAGGCCGAGACACTCGCTCAACGCGCTCGTGCCACGGACCGACGTCTCCTGGTTGGCCACATGTGGCGCTTCGATCGCGAGGTACTCCAGCTGCGTGACGCGATCGCGAGCGGCGCGATCGGCGACGTGGTCGAGACGCACAGTTGGACGGACCGGCCGATCTGGCCACAGGGCACGGGCCGCCCGGAAGGTGAGGATCCGGTCCCGTCGAATCTGGATTGGGACGTCTGGCTCGGACCGGCGCCTGTGCGGCCTTACAAGGCCGGACCCGCGCCCGACAAGGCCGGCCCGTACCACTGGTTCAACTGGCGTGGCTGGTGGGATTTCGGGGCCGGCGCGCTGGGCGACATGGCCTGTCATACGATGGACGGCGTCTGGGCGTCGTTGGAGCCGGGGCATCCCACGTCGGTGGAGCCGATCGCGGCCACGCCCATTACCGAAGAGGCCTTTCCGAACGCATCGATCATCAAGTGGGAGTTTCCGGCCAACCGGCAGCGGCCCGGGTTCACGGCCTACTGGTACGATGGCAAGCTACGCCCGCCGTGGCCGGTTGAGCTGGAAGCCGGCCGCAAGTTCCCCAAGACCGGCAACCTGTTCGTCGGCAGCAAGGCCACGATCATGGTGCAGGGCGATTACTGCAACAGCCCGCGCATCATCCCCGAGTCCAAGCTGAAGGAGATCGGCAAGCCGCCGAAGATGCTCGAGCGCTCGCCCGGCCAGATGGAGGAATGGGCGCTGGCGGCCAAGGGTGAGAAACCGCTCGACTTTGCCAAGTCCAACTTCGCCTACGCGGGGCCGTTCACCGAGACCGTGCTGCTGGGCAACATTGCGCTGCGTGTCGGTCGGCGTCTCAAGTGGGACGGTCCCAACATGAGGTTCACGAACCTGCCCGAAGCCGACGCCTATGTGACCAAGGAGTACCGCGAGGGCTGGCGCTTCTAATCGGATCGCCCTTGTCCGGACGGGGCCCCGCATTTTGCGAAATGCGAAGGGGCGGCACGGGGCGTGATCTGCTACCGCTGGAACAGCAGTTGGCGGCAGCCGGCGGGGTCGGCGTCACCACGGTCGGCCGCCAGTTCGACGTACGTCTCGCGTAACGCGGGCAAGGCTGTCAGGCCCAGTTGCCCCCTGGTGGTTTCGACGGCTTCGGTGCCGGGGCCTTCGATTTCAACGTACCAGCCGAGCCGCGGCAGCTCGTCCAGGCAGACCTCGCAGTCCCCGAGCCGCCACGTTTCGCGACGCTTCTCGTAGCGGATCACCTCCCAGAATCCGAGCCGTTGCAGGATGTCGGCCAGGGTCTGCGCGTCGGCGACGGGGGTTTCGAGCTCTGCACGGGACTTGAGCGGGCCGGGGTCACGCGGGCCCTTGAAAGTCAGCGTGGGCTGGAGCGGCCTTCCGCCGTCCAAAGGCCGACTTTCGCGGATACGCAGGCCGCAATCGCCCGCGAGCAGCCGCTGATCGCGTGTGTCGAAGATGCGGTTAGTTTCCTGCACGTGCGTGTGGCGGGCGGCACCCAATTCGCGCAGGCGTGTCCGCAGAGGCCCCGGATCGCCGAGCCGGATTTTTGTCTCAATTTCGCGCGACAAGGCGAAACCCGATTGACACAACGGCCGAGTCGCCGCATCCTATCGGACACAGCGGCGGTTGCCCATCGCCGCAGCGGAGCGAGCTCGGCCGTCTACGTGGCGCGGTCGGCGACGCGGCCCTGTCTGACGGTCGCCTCGGTCGAGCTCGGGCTCAACGGATCGGTCTAAGCCTATGCGATCGGTCGCATCGATCATCAGCCTAGCGGCAATCTTGCTGGCCACGGCAAGTGTGGCGCGCGCCCAAGAAGGGAGCGTGTCGGCCGCCGAGAGCTTCCTCCAGCAACAGCGCTTGATCAACGATAAGCTGCGCGACGAGCGTCGCGAGCTGGCCCCGATCGACGCGCTGTTGGATTGGCAGTGGGGCGGCTGGCTCGAGTATTACGTCTTCCACTTTGACGACGGGCTGCAGTCCTCGCGGGTCTTCCAACGCCCGGGGTTCTCCGCCTGGACGCGGCTGCGCCTCGACGACGGGGCGCACGAGCTGTTTGCCCGCGTGAAGCTGACGTTCAACTATTTCAAGTCCGGCGACGAGTACGACCGGCAGCACGATTGGGAGGGGGCGAATTTCGACCGGGCGTGGTACCAGATCGACATCGGCCGCGCCTTCCGCTTGACCAAACCGTCCGACCCGTACCAACTGCGGGCGCGGATCGGCCGGCAGGAGGTCGTCTTCGGGACCGGGTACGTGCTCGATCTGCCGCTGGACGCCGTCGTGCTGGACGCCCGGGTCCACGATCTGCGGGCCATCGGGCTGTTCGCCAAGACCGTCGCCAGCTATCCCAACATCGACCGCAGCGCGGTCGTTGCCGACCACAGCGGGCGGCATTTCTACGGTGTGCAACTGAGCTACGAGGGGTTCGATCGCCACGTGCCGTTCGTCTACGCCCTTTGGAACCAGGATCACACCGACGAGCGCCCGAAGGACGCTCTGCAGGAATACAACTACGAGACGCAGTATTTCGGTTTCGGTTCGCGTGGCGAGCTGGCCCATAACCTGGGCTACTGGGTCGAAGGGGCCTTCGAGACGGGCCGCAGCTACGGCGACGGCAACTTCCTCCGCCGCGACGCCGTCGAGGCCTGGGGCTGGGACATCGGGCTGGAGAAGCTGTTCGACGTGCCGACGCGGCCACGCGTCTCGTTCGAGTATATGTTCGCCAGCGGCGATTCCGACCGGGTGTTCAGCCCGACGAACGCGGCGGGTGGCAACCGTGGCGATCGCGAAGACACCAGCTTCGTCGGCTTCGGCTATCGCGACACGGGGATCGCCGCCGGCCCGGCCCTCAGCAACATCCACCTCTGGCGGCTGGGCGGCTCATTCGCGCCGCTGGAAAAGCACGAGCTGTTCCGCGATCTGGAATTGGGGACGAACTGGTTCCTCTATCACAAGAACCGGTCGCGGGCGGCGATCAGCGATCCGAGCGCGGACATGTTCGAGGGCTACCTCGGCTGGGAGATGGATTACTTCATCAACTGGCGCTTGGCCTCCGACCTGTCCTGGACGGTTCGCTGGGGCGCCTTCTTCCCCGGCAGCGCCTACAGCGATCGCGACACGCGCCATTTCGTCTTCAGCGGGGTAACCTGGAGCTTCTAGCGATGAGCGCGACGGCAGAGATCGGAGCACGGCTGGCGGACGGGGTCGCTCGATCGCCGCTCGCCACGCTGCTTCGCGGCCCCGTGCTGCGGGTCGCGGCCCTGGCGCTGCTTTGTGCGTCGCTGTCGGCCTGTCGCGCGATGCTCCCGCGCGCCACCACCCAGCCGACGGTGCCCAGCGGCAACGCGGCCCTGATTCAGCACATCAGCGAGCAGCCCTACGTGACGGCTGAGGCGGCCTATCGCGCCATCTACGTCTTGTGGCAGGGTGAGCTGTTCGACGGCGACTTCGCGGCGCTGAGCGAGGCCCTGCTCGAGGGTGGGATGATTGACAGGAGCTGGAGCCTGGCCGCTGATCAGTACCTGGACCGGGCGACCGTGGGATACATGGTCTGCCGGGTGTGCGGGGTCCGCAGCGGGTTGAACTGGCAACTCACCGGGCTAGGTCGTTACGCCTGGCGCGAGTTGCAGTACAAGCAGATTGCCGGTCCCGGCAGCGAAATGAGCCTGCTGGGTGGGGGCGAGTTCCTCGGCATCCTGGCCCGGGCCGAAGACTACATGCGCAATGTCGGCAAGCAGGCCGTCGAGCGGGCCGAATTGGGTGCCGCTCCGTAACGCCGTTGGCGTGTTTCCGCCCGGCCTGCTCATTTCACAAGCATAGTCACCGGATCGGACGCTGGCAGGGTGCTTTACGTGAGGGGCGCCATGCCATGACGCGTGATGACAAAGAACACCCCTACGCAGACGGCGAACGTGATCACGACCGCGTTCAGGAAGAAGCCCGTCCAGGAGAGTCTGGAGCGCTTGTTACGCCGCTGCCCGGCGCTGTTCAGGGCGACGAAGAACCCGATGGCGGCGAGGGCGAGGGCCAGC
>JAUWXH010000067.1 GCA_030616465.1 Planctomycetota bacterium
GGGAAGCGAAGTCGCTGAACAAGGGCTTGTACCCGGTCGGAACCTGACGCAATGGACGAAACGACGTTGGGAATCCTGCTCATCACCGCCGCGACGATCGGCGTGGTGCATACCATCACCGGCCCCGACCACTACATCCCGTTCATCGCCATGTCCCGCGTCGGACGCTGGTCGCTGACGAAAACGATCCTCATCACGCTCGTTTGCGGCGTGGGCCATGTTCTCAGCTCAGTCGTGCTGGGCACCCTCGGGATTGCGCTCGGCTGGGCGGTCAGCGGGCTCGAAGTCTTCGAAGGTGTGCGCGGAGGGCTGGCCGGCTGGCTCCTGCTGGGCTTCGGGTTGGCGTACATGGTCTGGGGGATCCGCCGGGCGATCCGCAACCAGCCGCATACGCACGTCCATGTGCACGGCAGCGGCAACGTCCATGCGCACGAGCACGCCCACACAGATGAACATACACATGTGCACACCGAGGAGGAGCGGGCCGGCAGTATGACGCCCTGGATCTTGTTCACTATTTTCGTCTTTGGCCCATGTGAGCCCTTGATCCCGATCCTGATGTACCCCGCCGCCGAGTTGAACGTGTGGGGCATCGTGCTGGTCGCGCTGGTGTTTGGTGTGTTTACGATCGGCACGATGACGGCCATCGTCGTGTCGGCATACGTCGGGTTGATGAAACTGCGGGTGACCGGACTCGCCCGCTATTCGCACGCCCTCGCCGGCCTGGCCATTACGGCCTGCGGCGCGGCGATCAAGCTCGGGCTGTAGCGCGGCGCCCCACTTCAAGGCGGACGGAACTGGTCAGTCACCGGGGCGGGTCGGCCCCTTGAGCTTCGCCGCGGATTCCTCCAAGGCTTTCTCGATCGCGTCGAGCTGTTCGGCGGAGATCCTGCGAGCGGTCTTCTTCAGAATACCGATGAAATGGCTGATTTCGTGGGGCTGCACGGGGAAACCGACATTGCCCTTCGGGCCGTCAGAGGTCGCGAGCACCTTGGCTTGGCCGTCCAGAATAGCGAACCAGGGGATACCGCCTTTGTTCGAACCGCGGATCCGCTGAGCGACCTGCTTGCCGTGCGTCATCCGATCGACGTCAATCTTCAGATCGACGAAGTCCTGCTCGAGGATTGTGGCGATCTCCTTGCGCGCCACGAAATCCTCGAGCCGGCGGCACCACGAGCACCACGGAGCACCCAGATGCAGGAAGACTGACTTCTCCTCGGCACCGGCCCTGGCCAACGCGGCCGACAGCAGCTTCTCTGCGTCCAGTGCCTCGGCCCGCCACTTCTTCAGAAACGCGAATACGCGCTTCGGGTCGTGTCGATCGCCGGCCTCCAAGGCCCCGGTTTCCTGATTGGCGAGCACCTTTCCGTCCGCGTCGAGCACGGTCAGAAACGGCACGCCGGCTTTCCTCAGGTCGGCGCCGTAACCCGATGCGACGTCCATGTGCTTGTCAAACCTCCCGATGTCCACCAGCACGAGCTGGTACTCATACAGCAGGGCCTTGCCAATCGTCCTCTCCTTCTTGAACAGCTCGTGCAGCTTGTGGCACCAGCCGCACCAGTTCCCGCCGAACATCACCAGCACACGCTGGTTCTCGCGCTTGGCCTTGGCCAACGCGGCGGCAATCTGCGTCTTCGCGTCGGCGGCCGCATCGTAGATCGCCGGCTTGGCAGCCTGCGGCTGAGCGGCCAGCTTGTCCCCCCGCGACTGTTGCGCTGAAGCACCCGCAGGCAGCTGCAACAAGGCGATCCCGACAACCAATAACACGCTCAACTGGACGGTCGCACGTGGCATACGCATGGGTGATACTCCTGTTGAATTCAGCGCCGATGACGACGGCATCAACCCTGCATAATAGTCTGCTCGATCGGTGCTCGGTAGGAAGCGGCCCTGATCCGGGCTGCCGATTCGGCCGTGCCACGCCTCAGAATGCGGTTATGCTATGCGGTCTACAACTAGGAGTGAGCCATATGACCAACGAACCCGCAATCGAAATGACCGCCCCGCCGGACGTGTATCAGCAGCGGCGGGCGCGGTTAGCGGCGGCAATCAGACGGCCCCTGGTGATATTCGCCGGGCACGCCCCGGCCCGGAACTACTCCACGAACCCGCATCCGTTTCGGGCGGGAAGCTCGTATCTCTACTTCGGCGGCCCGCCTCTGGAAAACGCGGCCCTGCTCATCGAACCTCGCAGCGACGGCGACAACGGGTGCACGCTGTTACGGCCGCCGATGGGGCCGGACGACCCCCTGTGGTTCGGCGAGGTGCCGTCAGATGAAGCCCTAAGCGAAGCGGCGGGTTTGCGGCGGGACGGGGTGGCGGATTCAGATCGCCTCGGAGCACTGCTCGCCGGGCGCCAAGCGGCCTCGGTCGTGCCGCCCTATCCGGACACGCTGGCGTGGGCCGCGCAACTCGGACTGGCCAAAGCCGACGACGACGAACTGTTGGCGATCATCCACCAGCGGCTGATCAAGGACGAACACGAGCTGGCGGCGATGCGGCAGGCAGCCGAGATCTGCATGGAAGGCCACCGAGCCGCTTTGGCGGCGACGGGGCGGGGCCAGCGGGAAGCCGACGTGGCCGCCGCGTTCCTGGCCGTGCTCGTCGCCAACGGGTGCGAGCCGTCGTTCAACCCGATCATCACCGTCCGCGGCGAGGTGCTGCACGGTCAGGGGTATCCCAACCTCATGCCCAACGGGGCGTTGCTGCTCTGTGACGCCGGCCCGGAAGAACCCGGCGGGTACGCCAGCGACATCACCCGCACCTGGCCGGTCAGCGGCAAGTGGACGCCGATCCAGCGACACCTCTACAACACGACGCTGCGGGCGTTGAAGGAAGCGACGGCAGCCTGCGCGCCCGGCAGGCGCTATCGCGATGTGCACGATCTGTCGGCACGCGTGATCTGTGAAGGACTGGTCGAAGCCGAGCTGCTCCGCGGCGACCCGGCCGAGCTCGCCGCCCGCATCGCGCACGCGCTGTTTTACCCGCACGGCGTCGGGCATCTGATCGGTCTGGACGCGCACGATATGGAGGACTTCGGCGACCTGGCCGGCTACGCCGCAGGGCGTACGCGTCGGCCCGAATTCGGCAACAAGTCGCTGCGACTCGACCGCGACCTCCAACCGGGAATGGCCGTGACCATCGAGCCAGGAATCTACCTGGTGCCGGCCATCTGGGCGCGGGACGATCTGGTCAAGCCGCTGGCCGACGTGGTGAACCGCCCGAAGGTGGACGCGCTGTTGAAAGACCATATTGGCGGCATTCGCCTCGAGGATACGATCTGCGTTCGTGATACCGGTGGCCCCGAAGTCCTCTCAGAGGCCTTACCCACGGACGCGGATGCAGTCGCCGCATGTGTCGGCGTCAGCCGCTGACGGTGGCCCGTCCGACGGGAGGATAATGCCGGTCGGTGCTTAAGATTCACACAGCGGGCGTCACCCAGTACTTTGCTCACTCCGCAAGTGGGCGTGAGAGACAGAACACATGAGCACTCGATTACAGACGATATACGGGATCGCGAGCGCGTGCTTTTTGATCCTCTGTGCCTGCGCACAAACAGGCAAAGATCCCCAGTCGGCTAGTCGCGAAGGCAAGGTGGATCCTCCACCGACAGTACGGCCCGAAGAGCTCAAGATCGAATTGACGGGCTCCGGTCTGGGACGGCCGACCGTCTTCACGTTGGAGCAATTGCGCGGCATGCCGTTCACGCGACTTGACAGTGTGGTCATGCGCAGGAGGACGGCCGCGGACCAGGTGACCAGTTGGCGCGGGCCGGCATTGGAGGGGCTGCTGGCAGAGGCGCGCATCAAGCCGGGCCCCATGACCTTCAAGCTGGAGGCGACGGACGGCTACCAGATGACCTGCACGCTCCAGGAACTGGAATCTGCGATTGTGGCGCTGCAAGACGGTGAAGGCCGCTGGCTGACAGATCTTAACGCGGCCGGCGCGCTACGGTTAGTCCTGCCAAATCTGACGGCCAATTATTGGGTCCGAGACCTGTGTCGGATCACCGTCGAGCCCAGCGACGGCTCCTGAGTAGCCGGCCAAGCCTGACAGTGTGTCTGCCGTCCCCCATTTGGCAGCGTTGTGTCACTCTTGGCTCTTCTTGACCCGCGCTTCGTAGCGCTTCAGCGCGCTCCGCACCTGCCCGGTGACCTGCGGGTCGGCACCTTCCAGGTGCTCAGCCGCCTGTCGCTGCCACTTGAGAGCGGGGTCCAATTCGCCGCGCTCGTAGTACGCCCGCGCGAGCGTGTTGAGTATGTCGGCGTCCTTCGACCCGGTAAGCTCGCTGGCACGCTGGGCGGCCTTCAGCGCGAAGGCCAGGTCGCGCGTCTTGATGCCGTCCTCGGTGAGCGCCGCCCAGGCCAGACGATTGAGCGCTTTTGCGTCGTCCCAGCTCTCGTGCATGAAGGTGCGGCCGAATTCGTAGCCCTTCTCCGGGTCGTCGAAATCGCGCAGCAGCGTAACAAAACGAAGCTGCTGGCGGTATTGCTCGTGCGTGATGTCGGGGTACAGGTTTCGTTCCGGCGACATCGTGCTGCACAGTAAGTAGAAATCGAATTCGCCGACCTGGAAGCTCATGTCGGGGTTCGATCGGCCCTGCTGCGGGACGAGCCCGATGTCCGCCAGCTTCACCTCGCAGCGACCGCGGAGAATGAGCTTGTCACCCATGCCGAGCTGCATCGTGCCCCAGGTGAACGGCTGAAAGGTCAGTTGCATGGGGATTTGCAGCGCGACGGTCTTGTCCTTGACTGCTAGCTCGCCGACAAGCTCGAGCGTGTAGCTCTGCCGGGTGCTCTCCTCGCCGGTCGGTTCCACGTCGGTCACGCCGGTCATGCGGAACGTGATCTCCGGATACGCCGCCTTGTTGAGCGCCTGCGGACCGTGGAGCTGCGCGTCATACTGTGCGATCCCCGCGCTCAGCGAGGCAACCGGAAGACGGAATGCGCCGGCGAGCAACGGCGTCTGCCCCTGCTCGATGTCGAACGGCGCCACGAAGTACCCGACAACGCGATTGCAGGTGGTGGTCATGCGCATGAGCGGCGTCTCGCCGTGCCACATCAACTGCGTGCCCCTGCCGGGCGTAACGTGGTAGACCTCGCCCGCCTCCAGGTGCTTTTCGGGGATAACCAACGCCTGGCCGCCGGCGGAACGCGGGGGAACCTCGCTGAGCGCACCGGCTGTGGCGCAAGTCAACAGCACGGCAAGCACGACTATCAGGGTGTGACTCGGGCCGGAATGAGTCATACACGCACCTCCAATTGTCTACTGGTTGGCCGTCGGGCCAAGGTCCAGGGCCATGATCGTGTGGTGATCGCGTAAGTAGAGGGTCGTCCCGACCAGCGTCGGGGCGGTCCACGAGAGCCGCTCGAGCACCTTGACCTTCGAGTGCACTTCGAGGCCCTCCGGCGTGGCCGTGGCCAGCGCGAGGGTGCCCTCCTCGTCCAGGATGATGAGCCTGCCGTCGGCATGCAGCACGTTGGCCTTGGCGAAGCCGCGTTTTCGCCAGAGCGGCTTGCCGGTCTTCAGGTCGAGGGCCATCAGGAACGCCGGGCCGAAGCTGCCCTCGTGGCATCCGTAAACCACGTCGCCAATGCGGGCCACCGTCCCGTGGGTGACTTGCATCTTCAGGTAGTGCCACAGCTCTTCAACGGCGTACTCGCCCTCGTCGTTGAGGCCGATCTTGAACAGTCGCGCCCCGCCACCATAGCCGGCCGTACACAACAGCTTGCCCGGCGCTATCCACAACGGCGTGGCCATGATCCCGTACGACTGGAAGTCCACCTGCGTACGCCACCTGGTCTTTCCCGTGGACGGATCAAGCCCGATGCGGTCGGCACCAAGTGCGACGATCAGGTGGTCTTCGCCGTTGAACTCCGCGAGGATCGGCGAGGTGTATCCGCCGCCGAAGGTCTCGCTTTTCCAGACGACCTCGCCGGTGTCCTGCTTGAAGGCGGTCAGACCGGGGCCATCCTGCCCGCGGTTGGGGCCGGTGTTGAGAATGACCATGTCCCGGTAAGCGATCGGGCTGGCACCGTAGCCACGGCGCACGTGGCTCGTGCCCAATTCCCTCATCAGGTCATGCCACCAAAGAATCTCACCCGTTTTCTTGTTCAGGCAATGAAACTCCGTCATCCCGCCGACGGTGAAGATGCGCTCGCCGACGACCAGCGGCGTGGAGTGCGGGCTCAAGGGGAAGCCCCTCAGCACCGGCTCCCGGATAGGTGCGTCGTACTGCTTCTCCCAGACGAGCTCCCCGGTCTTCGCGTTGTACGCCAGGACCGCATCCTTCTCGTCGCGGCGACACATCGTGTAGAGCGTGTCGGCGTCTACAACGACTGATGAGTGCCCCGGACCGATTTCGCTACTCCAGATCGTCGGCGGACCGCCTTCAGGCCATTTGTCAGCAAGGCCGGCACTGTCGCAGGAAAAGTCCCGATTGGGCCCGCCCCACTGGAGCCATTGGGCGAACGCCGGTGCAGCACTTCCTCCGGTCATGAACGCCAGGCTCACCAGCGTTAGCTGCCTCAGCACGCACAGACGCGTGCTTGATGATCGTCTCGGCATAATCGTCTCCGTCGCTGCCTCGCTTCATACATAATTGGTGCCGTCCGACCACGGCGCGCCTCACGTACCCACCGGGCTACTTCCCTCCGGGAGCCGCCACACCGGTAGCGTTCGGCCCCTCACCAGGGCCGCGGATCGCGTACAGGAACCGCCGCGTCGCGACGTACAGCACGCCGTTGGCGGCCACCGGCGTCGTGTAAACCGCGTGGCGCATGTCATTGCGGGCGAGCTCTTTCAGCGTGCGCCCGTGTTGCAGAACGACGAGCTCGCCGTCGGTGCTGCCCAGCATGACCTTGCCGTCTACAACGCACGGTGAACCCCACACACCCGCTTGAACGTCGTAGCGCCAGTACCGTTTACCGGTGTGGACATCGAAGCACGACAGAAACCCGTCAAGATCCACGGCGTAGAGCAACCCATCGGCGATCGCCACGCTGGATACCGTGCGGCCGAACTCCTCGCCGCCGACGTGCCAGAGCCGGCCAACCTGCGTGATGTCGCCGTGCTTGGCAGCGTCGATCGCGTGCAGGTGACCATCGCCGGGTGCACTTGCCGGATCCACACCGGCCCCCAGGAACACCTTGCCGTCGTAGATGACCGGCGTGGCAACGGCGAACAGCTTCGTGCCGGCCCCTTCGGGTTTCCAAACGGCGCCTTTCGGATTCAGGTCGAACTTCCAGAGCAGCTTGCCCGTCAGCGGCTCGAACGCATAGCACCACCCATCGCCACCGCCGAAGATGACCTGCGGCTGGTTGCCGATCGTCCCATACGCTGGCGACGACCACTGCCCATGCAGGATGTTCGCACCCGGATCGTTGCGTTTCCAAACGACCGTGCCGGTCTTCTTGTTGACGGCCATGAAGGAAGGGGCCTGCGGAGCGGGCACCTTCTCGTAATTCTCGTCCACGCCATTGGACGTGCACACGAAGATCAGCTCGCCCGCCCCGACCGGCGAGCTCGCCGCCAAGGCGTGCGGAATGACCCCCAGCTCGCCGATCATGTCCAGGATCCAGATGAAGTCAGCGTCCAGACGATCCGTGTACTTCTCGGCCTTGAACGGTCCGTCGTTCTCGCCGTCGCCGAAACCGCGCGCGTCGGCGCAGACCAGCTCGCCGCGATTGCTGACGTAGTAGAGGCGCTCACCGTCGACGAAGGGTGTCGATGCGACGCCCCGCTCGGGCCAATCATAGGGTTTGTCCAGCTTGTCATGCGTAGCTTGCCAGAGCAGCTTGCCGCTGCGCTCGTCGAAGCAGAGCAGACAACCCTTGTCGCCTTTGATGCCTGGACGGAACTCACCGCCGTTGTTGGTGCTGACGTAAACCCTGCCACCCGCGACAACCGGCCCCCCGTAGGCGTACGTGCCGAGCGGGGCGACCCACTTGACGTTCTTCTTCGCCTTGATATCCCACTCGTGCGGGATGCCCTTTTCGGCGGAGATGGCGTTTCGGTCGGGCGAGCCACCCAACATGGGCCAGT
>JAUWXH010000278.1 GCA_030616465.1 Planctomycetota bacterium
ATCCCGCCAGAGGAGTCCTTGAACACGCTCAGGCCAACCTCGAGCGTGCGCATGGTCGTGGAACTGGTCGCCAGCAGCGGCCAGTAAAAATCGGTCCACGTCCAGATGAAGGCAAAGGCGGCGACGGTGGCCAGGGCCGGCTTGGCCGACGGCAGGATGACGTGCCAGAACAGCCGCAGCTCGCCGCAGCCGTCGAGCCGGGCGGCGTCGTCCAGACTCTGCGGCAACGTGATGAAGAACTGCCGCAGCAGGAACGTGCCGAACGCAGTGCTCAGGTACGGATACGGGATGATCAGTCCCCAATAGGTGTCGAGCCAGCCGAGCTTCTGCACCAGCGTGAACAGCGGCACGATCAACACCTGGGCCGGGATCATCATAGTCAGCAGGAAGACGAAGAAGAGCGTGTCGCGGCCGCGCCAATTCAGCCGCGAAAACCCGAACGCCGCCAGCGAGCACAGCACGAGCTGAAACACTACGACGCCGGCCGTGACAACGAAGCTGTTAACCGCAAACCGCCAGATGGGCAGCTCGCCGTAGGTGAGCACTTCTCTGTAGTTCTCGAAGTGCCAGCCGTCGGGCCGGAACAGGTTGCTCATCGTCGGGATCTGCGCGTGCGACGGATGGAGCGAGGTAAAGACCATCCACACCAGCGGTACGACCATCGCCAAGGCGATCAGGACGAGCAGCGTGTAGATGAATGTCTTACGCACGGTCTTCACAGGTGGTTTCCCTCGGTCATCCCGAGCGCGAGGAGGGATCTGGCCCCGCTTGACAACCGCGGCCAGATTCTTCGGTCGCTGCGCTCCCTCAGAATGACAGCTCCCGCACTGCTCATGCCACCGCCCCCTCGCTCAGCCCCCGCCGCATGATCCGGAACTGCAACAGCGCGACGATCAGGATCATGGCGAACAGCACGTACGACATGGCGCTGGCCATGCCGACCTCGAACTTCTGCCAGGCCTCCTTGTAGATGTGGTAGAGCACCACGTCGGTGGTTCGGCGTGGGCCGCCGCGGGTCATCATGTAGACTTCCGTAAACAACTGGAACGAAGCGATCGTCGTCGTGATTACCACAAACAGCGTCGTCGGTGCCAACAAGGGCAGGGTCACGTGCCGAAACCGCTTCCAGGCGGTGCAGCCATCCAGGGCCGCCGCCTCGTAATACGTCTGCGGCACGCTTTGAATGCCGGCCAGAAAGATGATCATGCGTGGTCCCAGCCCGATTCCGAGACTCATCGCCACCAGCGCCGCCATGGCCCAGCCCGGTTCGGCCAGGAAATTCGTCGTTCCCTCGCCGCCCAGCCATTTGAGCGAAGCGTTGATCAACCCCACCTCCGGCAACAAAATCCAGATCCACACCATGGAGATCGCGACTTTGGAGCCGATGGCGGGAATGTAGTACAGCGTTCGGAAGACGCCGACGCCGCGCAGCCGCTGCGCCACCAGCGCCGCGACCGCCAGCGAAGTCACCACCCCCAGCGGCACGCTGAACACGACGTAGATCAACGTATTGTAGATTGCGTTGCGGAAGAACGGGTCGGCCAACATCGTCGTGAAGTTGGCCAGCCCGACGAACGGATGGTCTTCCTTCAGCAGGTGCCAGCGATGCAGTGACATGTAGCCGGCGAACACCATCGGGAAAAATGCGAACAATGCCAGGTAGAGCGTCGCGGGCGCGACGAACACGTATCCCCGCCAGTTGTTCGCACGCAAAGCGGCCATTGTTCCGCCGTTGTGTTACCGGCCTCCTGCCGGCGAATGCGTCATGGCTCTGCCAACGCCGCGTCGATCAGCTTGGCCGTCTGTCGCAGCGCCTCTTCGACCGGCAACTCGCCGTCTGAATAGAGGATATCCTCCATCATCTCGCGGCCGAGCTCCTCGATGAACGGGTAGCGTTCAACCGTCGCACCCCAGGGTGGCCGGGCATACGCGACCTCTTCAATGAACGCATCCTCGATGGGGTCGCCGGCGTATTGGGCGGCGGCCTCCTTGTTCGCGGAGATCGCCAGCCCCGACGCCACACGCCGCACTTGCACATCCTTGCTGGTCATGAACTTGATGTATTCCCAGGCCAGCTCCGGATGTCGCGCTTTGCGGGTAATCGACATCCCGGCCTCGTAGATGACGGTGACGCGCTTGCTGGTGTTCGTCGGCAGACCGACGACGCCGAAGTTGATCCCGTCGGCCCGGTAGTCGATCATCATCCAGTGACCCTTGAGCTCCATCGCTGCCCGCCCGCTGCGGAACAGGTCGACCCCCGCCGCCGCGCTCTCTTTGAGGTGCGGGGCCACACGGTGCTTGGTCATCAAGTCCACGAGGAACTGCATCGCCTGGGTCGTCTCCGGCCCATCAAAGTACGCGCTGGCCTTCTTCCCGCTCGGATCGAGCACATCGCCGCCACTAGTCCACAACCACGGCACCCAGAACGGCATCACGTTCTCGAAGCTGACCCCGTACTGAACCGGCGCTTTCCGGGAGTCGTCCGCGAAGACGGTCAGCTTCTTCGCGGCCTCCAGGAAATCAGTGCAGGTCCAGCCGGTGCGCGGGTACGGCACGCCCGCCTGGTCGAAGAGCTTCTTGTTGTAGTACATCACCATCGGCGTGAAATCGAGCGGGATGGCATACAGCTCGTCGCCACGCCGAGCGATGTTGACGACGTTCTCGAAGTACTCGCTCAGGTCGAACCCGGGATCGCTTTCGACGAACGGCGTCAGGTCGCGCAGCACGTGGTTGTCGATGAATACCGCCGCGGACGACGCGTCGAGATGGATCACATCCGGCACACTGCCGGTGACGTGCATCATCAGCAGCTTCGGGGCGTACTGGCCGGGCCCGGGGATTTGTTCGACCCGCAGGCGCACGCCGGGGTGCAGCACTTCGAACTCCTCGCGAAACCGGCGCTCCAGCCTCACGAACTCCGGCTCGACCTGTGCGCCGCCCCAGTTCGCGACGCGCAGCACGGTCGTGGCCGCCTGCTCGTCGTCGGCGCACCCACCCGCCAAACTGACGATCGCTACAGAACCAAGAATGAGCCGGGCTGCGCGCATGCGCACCGCCTTCACACGCTTCGGCGTCGGGGCCCGCGGTCACTCCGCGCTCACCGCACGGGCCGCGCACCGGTGTTCCACGTCACGGCCAGCATAGGGCTCGCCAAACCGTGAGACAACCCGCCCGAGCAGTCCGTCCGGTCCGCGCACCGGGTTCTCCCCCTGTCACTCTGAGGGCCCCGCCTGCTGTCATTCTGTGGGAGCGCAGCGCGCTGTCATTCTGAGGGAGCGCAGCGACCGAAGAATCTGGCCTCAAGCGCCCGCAGAGCCAGATCCTTCGCTGACGCTCAGGATGACAAGCACTCGCTGACGCTCAGGATGACAGCCGTTTGCTGGCGCTCAGGATCACGAGCGCCCACCGTGCCAGGCCCGGTCAGCTCGCGCCTATCCTCGCCCCATCGGCGGTGTCCAACAGGTGGCCAGGGGCCTTATACTCTGCGCCGGCAAACCGCCACGAAAGGAGCCACGCGAATGAGCCGACCGGTCTTCTCCGTTCTGTGTGCGCTGTGTCTCGGCGTCGCCCTCACCGGCTGCACGCGGAAGTTCACGTATGAGCGTTTCTCGATGATCCAGCAGGGCGTGGACGACCGCTTCGACGTCAAGCAGATTCTCGGCAAGCCCGAATTCGACGCCGACGACGAGTGGTACTACGAGGACCTGGACCGCCACATTGCCGCCCGGGTTTTCTTCGACGAGGACGGCGTCGTGCGCGGCAAGGAGTGGATGGACGCCAAGTCCGGCACGTGGGAAGGCCGTCACCCGGACGCCGCCCAGCCGCCGGAGGGCGAGGTGCGCGAACAGCACACCAGGACGCGGCGTATCGACGACGACTGACGCCTGAGGAGCGAGGGACACGCTGTTGGCACGCGCGGACGACGCTGGTGCGAGAATCCCTTCTCGCACCCGACCCCGCGGGAATCCCTTCTCCCCTCACCCGTTCTCTCTACGGGCAGCCCTCGCCCCAGTGGGCCAGCAGGATGCCCAGGTCGGACTGGTCCGTGTCGCCGTCGCAGTCGCAGTCGCCGGGGCAGTCGCCGCCCGTGCACTGCCAGTCTGCCAGCAGGATGCCCAGATCGACCTGGTCCACGCAGCCGTCACCGTCAAGGTCGCCGGGAATCCCCACCGACTGATTCAGCAAGATGGATACGCAGTTGCCTCCGGCGTTCGTCACGGCCAGGTCCGCATCCGTGTCATCGTCCAGATCCGCGACTGCGACCGA
>JAUWXH010000550.1 GCA_030616465.1 Planctomycetota bacterium
TCAAGCGTCTGCCAAAAACTAGGTCGTGACTACATCGCCTCTCAGACGCTCCAACTACGATCCCGGCCTCCGAGCCACGATCTGAACCGCAAAAAAAGCGAAAATCGGTCAGAAGTGTTCAACTTGGGTTAGTGCTCCGTCGCGGCGTCGAGGGGTTTGGTGACGGGGATTTCGGAGGGGGCGGGGGCGAAGTTTACGCGGCGGGCTTCGTCCCAGTAGCGGCCGGCGTTGAACTCGAAGCCGGCGCGCATCACTAATTCGGCCACCAGCCCGGACATGATGGCGATGAAGCCGAGCACGAACAGGATCGTGCCGACCAGTGGAGCCTTACCCCAGAACGCGGCCCAGGGATCCTGCGAGTAAATGGCGTTGATGAAGGCGAACGCGAAGCACGCTGCCGTCCCCAGCCAGGCCCACTGCGTGATCTTGCCGAAGAAGTGGATCGGCCTGGTCTGGTAGCGCTGTAGCAGATGTACGAGGACCAGGTCCAGCAGCACTTTGACGATCCGGCCGTAGCCGTATTTGCTCTTGCCGGCGGTGCGCGGGTGGTGCCGGACGACCATCTCGCAGATGCGCGCCCCGTGCATCGAGGTATAGACGGGGATGAAGCGGTGCATCTCGCCGAAGAGCCGGGCGTCGCGGACCATGTGGGCTCGGTAGGCTTTCAGCGTGCAGCCGTAGTCGTGCAGCTTGACGCCGGTGATCTCGCCGATCAGCCAGTTGGCGCAGCGGGCGGCGCGGGTGCGCATGAAGGAATCTTTGCGGTCCTTTCGCCAGCCGCTGACGACGTCGTAGCCCTCTTCGAGCTTGTCCACGAGCATTTCGATGTCGTCGGGCTCGTTCTGGCCGTCGCCGTCGAGCGGGACGATAACGTCGGCCCGGCAGGCGAGGAACCCGGCCATGAGCGCGGCGGTCTGGCCATAGTTGCGGGCGAGGTGAATGACGCGCAGGCGGCGGTCCTGGGTGGCGAAACGGTCGAGCAGTACGCCGGTGCGGTCGCGGCTGCCGTCGTTGACGAGGATGAGCTCGAACGAGCGGCGTTGGTTCGCGAGCGATTCGAGCAAGCGCGGGATGACAGTGGGAACACTGCCCTCTTCCTGGTACACAGGCACCACGACCGAGATGTCGGGAGGCATAGTGGGCATGGCTCCGCTTTCCCGTTGAGCCGGCTAGGTCGATCTCCCGGTGGCCCGGGCCGCGCCTCTCGCCGGGGGACACCGCACCGTGCTTCTACCACAGCGACGTAATCACGTTAGTATAGTGTCCGTTGCCGGCTTTCAAACCCTTTTTCGAAAGGCAGTCGTATGTCCGCGAGCGCTGAAGTGGCCATTCTGATGGGCAGCAAGAACGACTGGGACGTGATGAAGCACGCCGCCAAGACGCTGGACGAGCTCGGCGTTTCGTACGAGGCGCGGGTGTTGTCGGCCCACCGCACGCCGGCGGAAACAGCCGACTACGTGCGTCAGGCGGAGGCCGGCGGCACACAGGTGTTCATCGCCGGGGCCGGGATGGCCGCCCATTTGGCGGGCGCCGTCGCGGCGCAGACGACGCGACCGGTGCTGGGCGTACCGCTGGCGAGCTCCGAGTTGAAGGGGCTGGACGCCTTGCTGGCGACGGTGCAGATGCCGGCGGGCGTGCCGGTCGCGACGTTGGCAATCGGCAAGGCCGGCGCCGTCAACGCCGCCCTGCTCGCGGCAGAGATCCTCGCCCTCCAGCGGTCGGCGCTGCATGAGGCGCTGCTGGAGCGGCGCCGG
>JAUWXH010000071.1 GCA_030616465.1 Planctomycetota bacterium
GCGGCATATGCATCCAGCAGCCCCGGGACGTTCTTACGCGGCTCGAGTGTGCCGACGTACAGGAAGAACCGCTCCGGCAGACCGAGCTTGGCCAGCGCTTGGCGGACCTGTTCCGGCGCGCGTGGTCCGAACGCCGCGCGCGGTGCCTGGTAGGTCACGTCGATGATTTTCGGCGGCACGTTGAGCCGTTCGACCATCTCGCGCTTGGTGAATTCGGAGGGGGCGATGAAGCGTCGGGTTTGGCGCGCGCCGGCCGCGAACTCGCGCTCATACCAGCGGACGCGGTCGGCGGGATGCCACTGCGGGTGCACGATCACGGAGAGGTCGTGGATGGTGGTGACGGTCGGCAGGTCGCAGCGGATGGGGATGTGGTTGGGTTCGTGGTAGAGGTGGTAGCGCCGGGCTTTCATCCGGAACAGCCCCGCGTAGACGCCCTGCAGCAGCCGTCGCAGCCACCAGGGGCTTCGTGACCCGCCGAGATCACGTGGCTGGCGTGGGGATGAGCCGGCGTGTCCACCCGGGGCGCGCTCGAGCCGCCGGCGCCAATCGCGGCGCGTCAGGTGAGTGCAGATGAACGGATCGACACGGACGCCCGGCTCGACGTGCGGCAGATGAATCAGGAGCTCTTCGATGTAGTTCCCGACGCCGGTCAGCGTACGCCGTAGCGGGCGGTCATTGAGGATGACGGTGAGTGTCTCGCTCGTTTCGGTCAGTGGGGGGACTCCTTCCGTTGCTCGATGCGTGCCAAGGTGGCGGCACCAATGACCCCGGCGTCGCTGCCGAGCGCGGCCAGCTCGATCTGCGGGAAATCCTCAGCGAGTCGCCATGTTTCGCGGTGAAAGTGGTCGCGGACCGGGCCGAGCAACTGCTGGCCGGCGCCGATCAACCCTCCGGCAAGTACAACGCGGGCGGGGTTGAGGATGTGTTGAAGGCTCACGCACCCGATTGCCAGGTAATAGCAGGTCTCGTCCCAGATGCGAAGGGCGAGTGCGTCGCCGGCGCGTGCCGCCTGGGCGACTTGCACCGAGGTGATTGTCTCGCCGGCATCGAGACGGACTTTCAGCGATGAATCCTCACCGGCTTGTACGGCCTCGACCAGGCGTTCGGCGATGGCGTTGGCCGAGCCGTAGCGCTCCAGGCAGCCGCGTTGTCCACAGGGGCATGGTCGTCCATCAGGGACGGCGATCATGTGGCCGATTTCGGCGGCGTTCTCGAGGGCGCCGCGTACGAGCTCTCCGTTGACGATCACGCCGCCGCCGATGCCGGTCCCCAGCGTCAACATGACCATGTCGCGGACACCGCGGCCCGCACCCGCGACGAACTCACCGAACGCGGCGACATTGGCGTCGTTGTCGAGCGTGACCGGCAGCTCGGTCGCCGCGCTGAATCGCTCCCGCAGGGGGATGTTCTTCCACCCGGGCAGGTTGGCGGAGGCGTAGACGATGCCTTTCTTGTGCGACAGCGGGCCGGGGGTTCCGTAGCCGATCGCCGCGACGTCGCTCTTGGCCAGGCCGGCACCGCGGATCAGGTCCTCGACCAGTCGCACGAGCCGGGCGAAGACGTGCTCGAAGCCGTGCTCGGCTTGGGTTTCAATCGAACGGCGGTGGACGAGTGTGCCGGAAGCGTCAAGCACGCCGCCTTTGATGTTCGTTCCGCCCAGATCGATGCCGATCGTGTAGTGTGCGGTCATTGGCGTTCCTCGTGGGGGCACGCGGGAACCGACACCGCGGTCGGTGCTGGTCGGCCGCCCATTGTAGTGGCAGGGTGCATTCAGTTCTGCTCGGTGAGGTGGACCTGCCCATCCACGACGATGCCGGCAATGCCGATTGCGAGCAGGCGCTCCGCCGGGGCGGTGAACGGATCGTCATGCCAGATCGTGACATCCGCACGCCCCCCCGGCATCAGCGTTCCGTCGAGCGGAGATCCGCTCACCGAGAGGGCCGCGCCGACCGTGAAGCCCCGGATCGCTTCCTCTACCGAGATGCGCTGCCCGGAGAACCAGCCGCCGGGCCGGTCGCCGACCGGGGCATGTCGGGTAGCAGCGCTGCGCAATCAGGATCAAGTCGGGCTGGTCATACCGTGCGGTCATCGGCACGCGATTATGGGTAGTGGTGAGCTGAGATGACAACGGGCCGGAGCTGCGGGCGTTCTTCGCGTTGGCGAGTCGGGGTCTGCGTGCGGCAGCCGGGCCCCGTCTGCGTCCAGTGGCATCCGTCCGAGAAAAAAGAAGAGGAGCAGGCTGGCGACGACCGGGGTGTTCGGGCCGAAGGGAAGGGAGGCCGCCGCGCAGACGCCTGCTCCATATCCTGTTCACCCTCTTGTTGGCCGATCGGGCCCGGGCAAATTGGCCCGCCTCGGGCGAGGGTGTCTATTCTCGGGTGTTACTCGGCCGCGAGTCTTGTGCCAAGCTAACTGGCCCACTCCATCCGTAGTATAACGGCCCGTGGCCAGCACGTCAGCCCCAAACCCCGAAATCTTCCGCAATCTCGCCGGAGTTCTTGCCCGGGCAAACCCCGCAGATTTTAGCCGCCGGCTTGATTCGTTTGCCGATGGAACCTACGCTTCCCGGTGCGGGACCGGTGTTCGGCATCCATGTGCCGATGTAGCTCAACGGTAGAGCACGGCTTTCGTAAAGCCGGGGTTGTGGGTTCGAATCCCACCATCGGCTTTTGCTAACCCGTGTGTCCGGCGGGTCGGCGTCTGTTCCGGACGGGGGCGGGGAGTGGTTCCCACACTTGCGGATCGCTGTCGGCGTCGCGCTCTGTCGGCAGTGCTCATGTCGTCCTTCTCTCTGGCGCGGCGTGCGCGGCGTGCCGCGACACGATAGCGATCTGGTCGAACTGATCGCGTCGTGTAGTCGCCGCCGGTGCCGACATGGAACCGCCGGCGTTTACGCTCGTGCACGCGAGGAGCATTCCCCGGCCGTGCGAAACGCAGCGGGCAACGCCGCGAAAACGCGCGGCGAAGAAATCTGCGAAATATTTGTTTACGTCGCTGCAAAGTTGACGTAAGGTTGTTGTCGTTGTGCAAGTGGCGCCGCACGGCGCGCCGCTGACGATGAACATCGCGCTGCCCATGAGCGGGCAGCGTCGCTCGGATGGAAGGTCTTCGTGCGCCACGGCTGGACCTTCCATCTCTTTTTGCGCGTGGCGACCAGCGGCCGGGCTTGGCGGGGGCGGACACGCTCCGCTCACATCCGACGCCGACTAGCCGGTCAGTGCGAGCACCTTGTCCACCAGCCTGCGGACGCCCTCGAACACCTCCGCCGGACCTTGGCCAAGCATGTACGCCGGCGTGGTGACGACCTTGTTCTCCGCGTCCAGCGCGAACTCGGTGACCGGGCAGTCCTCGTGCACGCAGCCCATGGCGGCGATCGCGCCGGCTGTGCCCGCGTCGTTGCCGATCGTCAGCTTCGCTTTGATTCCGCGCTGGCCGGCAATCCGGGCGAGCAGCGCGGGCGCGATGCAGATTGCGCCGACCGGTTTCTTCTGCTCCAGCATGTCGCCGACGAGCTTCTCGACATCCGGGTTCACCGTGCATTCCGGGCCGTCGTCGGCAAAGCTGCACAAGTTCTTGGCGGCCCCGAACCCGCCGGGAAGCACCAGCGCGTCGAGCTCGGCGGCGCGGACGTCGGCAACGTCCTTGATGTCGCAGCGGGCGATGCGCGCGGATTCCTTGAGCACGTTGCGGGTTTCGCCGGCCGGCTTCTGGGTCTGGTGATCGACCACCTGGGTGACGTCGATGTTCGGGGCGCAGCAGACGATCTCGGCCCCGTTCTGATCGAGCGCCAGCAGCGTGAGCACCGATTCGTGGATCTCGGCTCCGTCAAGAAAACCGCAGCCGGACAGCACTACACCAACTCTGGGCATGGTTATCTCCCTTTGAACAGGTTTGAGCTCGAGCATAACATTGTAATCGTCATGCTGCGGTCGCCGAGCCGCCGGCGGTTAGAAGGGCCGTTCCCGATCGTTCCTAGCGACATACCTCACGGTCGTAGCTCGGCGGGCATTTCGTCCGCGCGGCCAAGGCGCTCGTACGTCGCCTGCAACGCCCGTTTGAACGCATCGAGCTTCATCCACTCCACGTGACTATCGAGGAACAGGACATTGGTACCCTCGTCGCCGATGATGCGCTCGTAGGCCACGATGTTCCGCACGTCGTCAGACGCTGACTGCCCGGCGATGTAGACGTACGAGATGGCTCCCTCACGATCGCGTGGTGAGTTCAGTTCGGCGCGCGTGATTAACACCGTATCGATGAGCTCGTCAAACGACTTCGGGAATCGCTCCTGGTGGTCGTTGGCGTAGATGTGCATCCCCTGCCCGATGCCGCGCAGATTGGCCATGCTGACCGCGCGCTTGGCCAGCTCGCGGGCGCGGGCCAGCGAGGGTAGCAGAATCGACACCAGCAGGGCCACCACCGCGACCGCCGCCACAGCCGTCGTGCCCGTGCCGACCTGGGCGTAGAGGATGCCGTCCTCATCCGTTGAGCACGTGCCGAAGGTGTTGTGGGCCTGCTCGACCACCTTGGCCACGACCGGAAACGCGCTGACGTCCAAGCCCACGTCGCCGACCGAGAGCATCGAGCGACCGGCGGTCGAGTACAGCAATCCGAGCGGGTAAAGCAGCCGGGCGAAGTATTGTGAGTCGCAGAAGCCGAAGCTCTGGATCTCGTCAGAGAAGATGTACTGCTTCACCTTCTGGAAGTCGGGGTGGTCGAGGATGCTTGCCGCACGCGTCTGCGGGTCGACCTGGTTGAGGGCCACCTTGACGGTCTGCGGGAAGAGCCCGAAGACCATGCGGTCGCCCACGAAGCCCCACGCCGGCGCGACCGGGCACGGCACGCCGCCGATGACCACGTAGTGGATGGTGTGGTCGCCGTCGGAAGCCTGCCGCGTGGCGAGGTTTACGTCCTTCATCTGTAGCAGCGGCTTGAGCATTTCGACCAGCCGCAGCAGCATGCCGTGTACTGCTTCGCTGTCTTTGACCTCGGCGACGAGCACGCTGCCGGTCAGCAGGATGCCGCCGTGCGCGGGCGCGTCATAAACGGCCCAGGTGTCGCCGAACGCCGGCAGCAGGTCATTGGTGACGGAGAACCCGAGGAACATCGTGGGCATCTCCATCGCGCCGGCGACCATCGGCACAAACTCGGGGTTGACCAGCTCGACCGTGTCGAGCACGTCCTGCCAGAGGCGCTCCGAGTCCAGGTTCCACACCTGGGCCCAATAGGCGTCCTTCGGGATGATCTTCAGGTCATTGTCGGAGAGTGGGTCCTGTTCCCAGAGCTTCAGGATTCCCTTCCGTTCGCCCTCGACGTGCACAAAGATACGGCACCAGGACCCTTGCTCGGTCTCGGAGCAGTGAATGTACTTCGAGCGGATCGCGTTGATGCCCAACGCTTCGAGCAGCGGCTCGACGATCGGCGGCAGGGGCCCCGCGGTTTCCTCGGCAAGTGACTTCGCCTTCGCCACGATGGCCTGCACGTCTCCAAACGCGCTGAACGTCGCGTCGCCGCGGTCGGCTTGAACCTTTCGACGGGCGAACTTCAACTCGTCACTGTCGGCCAGCGACGGTCCGGCCCCGTTGATGCGCTCGATGATCTTTCCCGCCGCCGTCTCGCCGAGCGTAAGCAGGAAATGCCCCTTGTGGGTGCCCCAGAGGATCGTCAGCGGGGTGTTTTCGAGCGGCAGGGCGTGCATGGCCACGCCGGCGACCGACTGTTCCCGGGTCTCCGCGGCCGGCTGCAGAGCCTGAATCAACCTGGCGAACGATTCGGCGAGTCTCGGTGCATCATCACCGGGGGCTATGAACAGGGCCGCTTGCACGTCCGGGGTTTCGTTGTCGAGGGTCACGTCGAGCAGCGCGATCCCACCCGGCTTGTCACAGGCCAGCCCGAGCAGCTCCATGAACATCGCCAGGTTCTGGAGGTTGGGGTCGTCGAACTTGGCCTGGGCGGCCTGCCCGATGAAGGCTTTGATCTGGGCGGCGTCGGGATCGTCTTCGTCGATGAGGCGTGCCCAGCCGGCATAGGCCAGCGTGTCGGCCGGCAGCAGCGCGGCGATGTCAACGTGTTCCGCGTGCAGGGGCATCAGCGGGCCGAGCAGCACGCCCCACAGGGCGGCGAAGGTTCGGAAAGACCAGGCGGTGGGTTTCATGGGCAGATTCCTCCTTGGACGATCGAAAACGTACTTGTCAACGTGGGTAGCGCTGACGCCACAGCAGTTTCACAGCTTTTGAAACTTTAGAAACGACCGCCGATCACCTTAGGAGCGGGCAGCCGGGCCGATTATACTCACCGCGTTGCAAGCGCAACAGGGTTAGGGAGGGCGAATGCCGTGTATCGCCTCGGGGTTGTCTCGTTTCTCAACGCGCGGCCGCTGATCGAAGGCCTGCCAGCGCGTGGCGACGTTGAGATCGTCTACGACGTCCCGGCCCGCCTGCCGGATTTGCTCGAAGCGGGACAAGTCGACGCTGCGCTCATCCCGATCATCGACGTACTCCGCAGCGGCGGGCGGTATCGTGTCGTGTCCGACGCCTGCATCGGCTGCGACGGCGAGACGATGACCGTACGCGTCTTCTCGCAAGTGCCGCCCGACCGGATCGAAACGCTCTGGGTTGACGGCGACTCGCACACGTCGGTCGCGCTGGCGGCGATTCTGTGGCGCGAGCTGTACCGGCGCGAACTGACGCTGCGGCCGGTCAGCGCCCCCGAGCAAGCCATCGACCAGCTTGAAGCCGTCCTGCTCATCGGCGACAAGGTCGTTGATAGCCGGCGCGGCAGCTTCGCGTACGAAGTTGATCTGGGCGGCGCTTGGCGGCAGCACACCGGGTTGCCGTTCGTGTTTGCCGTCTGGGCCTGTTCAAGGGATAGGCACGAAGGCACGGAGGCAGGAAGGCACGAAGGAAGAGACTGGGACAGAGGGGCGGCGAGACAACGGGAAGATGATGAGCCGCGGGCTTCAGCCCGCGCGGACGTGCGGGCCGCAAGCGATCCTCTTGCCGACCTGCTTTCACACGCCCGCGACCGCGGCGTCGGGCGCGCCGCGGAGATTGCCGAGACACACGGCCCCGAGCTCGGCTGGCCGGTTGAGCTGGCCCGGCGGTATCTGACACGCTGCCTGAGCTACAAGCTGGACGCGCGCAGTATCGAAGGCGCGAATCTGTTCGGCCGCCTGTGTGCCCGGGCTGGCCTCGCGCCCCCCGACGCCGACATCTTTTGGCCGGGAGGTCTGTTGGCAGAGAAAGCGGTGTGATTCGTTGAGTGCAGACACGGCCACGCCCGAAATCACGCCGACGTTCTCGCGGATCAGCGACGACGACGCGCTGGCGATGTACCGCGAGCTGTCGATCCACGAGCTCGGCCGGCAAGCGTTCGAGCGCACGCAGCAGATGCACCCCGAGCCCTACCGCACCTACGTCGTCGATCGCAACATCAACTACACCAACGTCTGTACCGCCCGCTGCACTTTCTGCAACTTCTACGCCAAGCCCGGTGCCGACGACGCTTACATTCTGAGCTACGAGCAGATCGGCCACAAAATCGAGCAGCTTATCGAGATCGGCGGGACGCAGGTCCTGATGCAGGGCGGGCTGGTGCCGGACCAGAACCATCCCAGCGGCGACGGGCGGCCGTTCGAGTGGTACCTCGACCTGCTGCGCTTCATCAAGAAGGACTACCCAGGCATCCACATTCACGCCTTCAGCCCGCCGGAAATCTGGGCGTTTCATCAGGTCTTTCGCATGCCGCTGCGCGACGTGTTGCTGAGGCTACGCGAGGCGGGGCTGGACACGATCCCCGGCGGCGGCGGAGAGATTCTCGTCGAGCGCGTCCGTCGCAGAATCGGCCAGGGAAAATGCAGCACCGACGAGTGGCTCGCCGTCATGCGCACCGCCCACCAGCTCGGGATGAAAACGAGCTGCACGATG